>NZ_JBSGBY010000076.1:0-20107 GCF_053601505.1 Nocardia sp. NPDC004722 | reverse complement strand
CGGGAAGCAGCGCGCACGCCCGCGTGGCCGGGGCGCGGCGCAGGGCCGTGGCGGTGTCGTCGCCGACGGGCAGGAAGCGCAATCCGTCACCGGGACGCAGCTGGCCGAGTTTCCAGCGATGCGCCGACACCACCGTCAGCGGGCAGGCGAACCCGCCCAGGCTGGGGCCGTCGGGGCCGAGCAGGATCGGGGTGTCACCGGAGACGTTCAAAGCGCCGACGCTGTAAGGGTTGTCGTGCAGGTTGGACGGATGCAGTCCGGCGTCACCGCCGTCGGGCCGCGACCACTCCGGCTTGGGACCCTCGAGCCGGATCCCGGTCCGGTTCGCGTGACTGCCCACCCGCCAGGTGTGCGCGTAGAACTGGGCCAGATCGGCGTCGGTGAAATAGGCCGGGGCGGTCTGGGGCCCCTCGCCCACGGCGAGCTGCCAGTCGTGGGTGAACAGCGGCCGATACGCGGGCGGCACGGCCGCCGCCGGGCGCAGCGCATGGGTGTCCGGCGGCGCGACCGCCAGCACGTCCCCGTCGATGACCGCGCCGCCGGTCACCCCGCCGAACCCGCCGAGCGCGAACGTGCTCGAACTGCCGTGGTAGAGCGGGGCATCGAGGCCGCCGCGGACCGCGAGGTAGGTGCGCAGGCCCGCGTCCGACGGGGCGCCGATATCGAGCACCGCGCCCGCGCCCACCGTGATGGGTTCCCACATCGGCACGGGCGCGTCGTCG
The DNA here is from genome assembly GCF_053601505.1 of Nocardia sp. NPDC004722. NCBI lineage: Bacteria > Bacillati > Actinomycetota > Actinomycetes > Mycobacteriales > Nocardiaceae > Nocardia > Nocardia sp. NPDC004722. The sequence continues at coordinate 19,385 of NZ_JBSGBY010000076.1, read as the reverse complement.
AGGGTGACCACGGTGGGAGCGCCGGTCACGCACACCACGGTCGGGCCGGAGAACCGCAGTCTCGGACCCTGGAGCGTGCACTCCAGACCCGGTGCGCCGGAGGGATTTCCGACCGCGGTGTTGGCGAGGGTGAACGACAGGTCGTCCATCGGGCCCGAGGGCGGAATTCCGACGTCCCACAGGCCGATTCGGCCCGGATGGTCCTGCACGGTGGTCATGGTGCCCGCCCGCAGCACGTCGATGCGGCGGCTGGCCCAGTCGATCTCGGCGAGACTGCTCGTGACGTGCCCGGCCGTGCGCACCACCGGCGCGGCCACAGCGGCCCGCAGCTGCGGCAGGTTGGTCTGCACCCCGTACACGCGGGTGGCCGCGAGCGACTCCGACAGCCGGTCGAAGGCCGCCTCGCGATCGTCCCCGTGCGTGATGACCTTGGCCAGCAGCGGGTCGTAGAACGGGCTCACCTCGGTGCCGGTACTCACCCAGGTGTCCACCCGCGCGGTCTCGGGAAACGCTGCGTGCGTGATCAATCCGGCGCTGGGCCGGTAGTCGTTGCCGGGATCCTCGGCGTACACCCGCGCCTCGACCGCCCAGCCCCGGATCTCCGGGCCGTCCTCGGCGAGGCCGTCCAGCATCGTGGTGTCACCACCGGCCAGCCGCAGCATCCACGCCACCAGATCCACCCCGGTGACCGCCTCGGTGACCGGATGTTCCACCTGCAGACGGGTATTCATCTCCAGGAACGACGCCGTGCCCCGCTCGGTGTCGTAGACGAACTCGACCGTCCCCGCCGAGCGATAATCCACCGAGCGCGCCAGATCCCGTGCGCTGCTCAGCAATCGGTCAACGATCGCGTCGGGCAGGTCCGGCGCGGGGGCTTCCTCGAGGACCTTCTGATTGCGCCGCTGCAGCGAGCAGTCGCGGGTGCCCAGGCTCACCACCCGCCCGTGGCCGTCGCCGAAGACCTGCACCTCCACGTGCCGCGCGCGGGTCACGAACCGTTCCAGGAACACGCCCGCCGACGCGAAATTCGACGTGGCCAGCCGTTGCACCCGGTCGTAGGCGACGCGGACCTCGTCGGCGGAACCGCACGCCTGCATGCCGATTCCGCCGCCGCCACCGACGGCCTTGAGCATGACCGGGTAGCCGATGCGCTCGGCCTCGGCGACGGCGTGTTCGACCGAATCGAGAATGCCGTTGCCGGGGATGAGCGGCACGCCGACCGCCCGCGCGGCCTCGCGGGCGGTGTGCTTGTCGCCGAATACGCGCAGCTGCTCGGGCGTCGGGCCGACGAACCGCAGTCCCGCCGCCGCGACCGCGGTCGCGAAATCGGCATTCTCGGAGAGGAATCCGTATCCGGGGTGGATGGCGCCCGCGCCGCAGGCCAGGGCCGCCTCGAGCACTCGGTCGGCGCGCAGGTACGACCGCGCCGCCGGTCCCGGCCCCACGGCGACCGCGGCGTCGGCCATCCGGACGTGCGGTGCGCCGAGGTCGGCCTCGGAGTACACCGCGACCGTCTTGAGCCCCAATGCTTTCGCGCTGCGCATGATGCGGCAGGCGATCTCACCCCGGTTGGCGATCAACAGGGTGTCGAAGTCCGAGCTCACCGGTTACTCCTGCACGTCGGCGAGGGTCATCGCGATCATGGCGCGCGTGACGCGATCCACGACCACGTCCAGCGATTCGCCGATATGGCGGCGCAGCAGGTCGTGGGCGAGCCGAAGATCGTGCGCCAGGACGGCATCCAGGATCGCGAGGTGCTCGGCGATGGTCACCTCGATCCGGTTGTTGACCATGAAGTCGAACATGCGCACGTGCCGGATGCGGGCGTTGACCGCCACCAGGGCGCGCACCAGTTCCCGATTGCCGGACGCGGTCAGCAGCGCGACGTGGAACTGCTCGTCCACCACCACGAAGCCCGGCTCCTGCGCGGGCGGATCGACCCGCAGCGCCAGCCAGCGCTCCCGTTCCCGCCGCAGCGCGTCCAGGTCGTGGCGAACCGCCGGATTATCGATCGCGCGCTGAATGCCGCCCAGCTCGAGGGTGATTCGCAGCTCGTACAGGTCGCGCACCAGCGGGATGCTGGGCCGCACCGGCGTGAAGCCGACCTCGTCGCGTTGCAGCAGGCCGTCGGACCACAGCATGGCCAGCGCCTCCCGCGCCGGTGTGCGTGAAATGCCGAAGCGGGCCGAGACTTTCGGCTCGGTCAGCCGCTGCCCGAACTTGATCCGCCCGTTCATGAGCTCGTCGCGCAACGCGGAATACACCACGTCCCGCAGGTGACCACTCACGCCCTCGGCACGGTCGCCATGCGATTCGGCCTGTGTATCCACTGGGGTCGACATGCCGGTATACGGTATGAAGCGGCCATTTCCCTTGTGTCACTGCACGTTACCGTCAGGTAAGAGGGAACTCACCGCTCAGGTTAGCAGGGCCCCGACGAGTGTCTCGGTGATGAACTGCTCTGTCTCCGCACCGGTCCAGCCCCGGTCGATCAGCAGTGAGCGGTAGACGTCGTAGGTGGTCAGCGCGTACATCATGTCGGCGGCGCGCTCCGGGGTGAGGCCCGGTTTGAGCGCGCCCTTGGCGGCGAGGTGCGGGGTGATGTGGCGGGGTCCGTCGTAACGGCCCTGTTCGGCGGCGGTCAGGAAGGCGCTCACCTCGGCATCGACCGCGGCGGTCACCCGCATGACGTCGAGCAGCCCCAGATAGCGCTCGGAGACCGTGCGCATATGCGCCGCGTACAGCGCCAACTGCCGTGCGGGATCGGGTTCGGCGAACAGTTCGCGCACCCACGCGCGCTCCGGCGGCGGGGTCGCGGCCTCCTCGTCGGGACCGGCGACCAGCACGGCCGCGGTCTCGGCGAGCACGCCGACCTTGGTGCCGAATGCCTGGTAAATGGTCTGCACATGCACCCCGGCGGCATCCGCGATCGCCTGCAGAGTGGTTGCGGCATAGCCGCGTTCGGCGAACAGCAGGGCAGCGGCCTCGGCGATGCGACGACGCGTCGCCAGCCTCCGGCCGCCGCCGCGGGAAGCGGTTGACATGCTCACCAGCATAACTATAGTTCACTATATAGTTCGCTATACCAAGGGAGGGTTGGTGGCATGCGCATTCTCATCGCGACAACGCCCATGGAAGGGGTGTTCGCACCGGTGGCCCCGCTGGCCGCGGCGCTACAGACATCGGGGCATCAGGTACTGATCGCCACGGCCCGGCAGCTCACCGGCCGGGTGCGCCTGGCCGGACTGCCCGCGGCCGAGGCCGGGCCGGACGCGCCGGACGCCGCGGCCGAGGCGGTGACGCTGCCGGAATTCGCGGCCGGAAACCAGCCCTGGCGGATCGGGGCCGTCATGTTCGCGAAGGTCATGGCCCCGCGAAAACTGGCCGATCTCACCGTGATCGCCGAGCGCTTCGGCCCGGACCTGGTGCTGCACGCACCCGTCGATCTGGCCGCGCCGATCCTCGCGGCCCGGCTCGGCATCCCGTCGATCACCTACGGCACCGGCCTCATGCTCGAGCCCGAACTGGTCGCGGCCATGGCCGAATGGGTGGCGCCGCTGTGGCATTCGGCGGGTCTCGACGCCGACGAGCACGCCGGGCTGTACCGGCACGGCTATCTGGATCCGGTCCCGGCGAGCCTGCAGCCCGATCTCGGTGTGGCGCAGGCGATCACGCGGCCGATTCGCCCGGCCGTCTCGGGCCGGGCCACGGATGAGCTGCCGGAATCGCTGCGCCGCCTCGGGAGTCGGCCGGTGGTGTACGTCTCGCTGGGGACCGTGCCGATCTTCAACCAGCCTGCGGCGTTCGGCCCGCTGCTGACCGGACTGGCGGATGCGGACGTGGACGTCGTGGTGACGGTCGGCACCGACACCGACCCGGCCGCGCTCGGCCCGGTTCCGTCCAATGCTGTTGTCACACAGTGGCTCTCACTGTCCGCAGTGCTCCCCCGATGTGATGCCGTGCTGTGCCACGCCGGGGCGGGCACCACGCTCGCGGCGCTGTCGTACGGACTACCCCTGGTGCTCACGCCACGCGGCGCCGACCAGTTCCCGACGGCCGCGGCCTGCCGGGCGGCAGGCGTGGCCGAGGTCTTGACCCCGGATTCGATCGCCCCGGACACCGTGCGCGCCGCCGTCCACACCGTGCTGACCGACGCGTCGTATGGGAATGCCGCCGTCCGTCTGCGCACCGAGATCGTCACCCGCCCGTCCCCGGAGTCCGCCGCGCGATCCCTGCTCGACGGATTCGCCGTCGGGGCCTGACCGCGGGGACGAATATCAAGCGCGTTCACGCCGTATGCTGCTCGATATCGGGGGAGTTCGAGGGAGGATCGACGTGACGAGCGAACAATTTCCGGCGTATCCGGGGCCGTACAACTATGAGCCGTTCGGAGCCGGGGCGGGATATCCCGGCGGGCCCGTCCCGGGTCGGCCGCGTCGGCCCCAAACCGTCACCTATGCCTTCTATCTCATGCTCGCCGGTGCCGTACTGACGGTCGTCAGCGTGCTGTACGGCCTGACGCAGCTGTCGCACGTGCGGGAGCAGGCGCACGAGGCGTCGCACGGCAATCTGACCGACAGCCAGATCGACATGATCGTCACGGTCACCCTTGTCACCACGATGGTGTTCTCGGCGATCTCGATCGGCCTGTGGATCTGGATGGCGTTCATGAATCGCGCGGGCCGCAACTGGGCCCGCGTCACCGGCACCGTGTTCTTCGGCCTGTACACGCTGAGCATGCTGTTCACGCTGTTCAGCGCGAACGCCACCGCGGGGTCGATCGTGCTCAGTGTCGTGACCTGGCTGGTGGCGCTCGCCGCCGTGATCCTGTTGTGGATCAAACAGTCCAGCGCGTATTTCCGCCCCGCGCCGGTGCCCGTCTACCCGCCCTACCCCCACGGCTGAAATCCAGGCTGCCGGGCTAGGCGCGGGCGGTGAGCAGCCAGCAGGCCGCGGTGAAGACCGCTTCGGAGTCGCGGAAGTAGGGGGCGAAGGCGGGGAGGATGGTCTCGATGACCTTGGCGCGGGTGGGGGCGTCGGCGTCGGCGAGGGCCAGGCCGACGGGTCCGAGGCGGGAGATGTAGGGCGTCAGGTCCGATTCGGGCATGGTGCACTCGACATCGATCGGGGTGAGGGCGACGTCCGTCCAGCCGCTCGCGGTGAGGATCGCGGTGGTGTGCTCGGGATCGGCGAGGCCGAATTGGCCGGGGGCATCGGGGATTCGGGCGGGCAGGTCGAGCAGGGCAGCGGCCGCTCGTTCGGCGGTGGTGAAGAAGGGGTTCTCCTCGGGGGTGCGCCAGACGAGGCAGGCGAGGCTGCCGCCCGGGCGGGCCGCGCGGCGCAGATTGGTGAAGGCGGCCACGGGGTCGGGGAAGAACATCACGCCGAAACGCGACATGATCAGGTCGTGGGTCGCGGCGAAGGGGTGGGTCTGGGCGTCGGCCTCGATGAAAACGACCGGCAGAGCGTCGATTTCGGGGTCGGCGAGGGCGGCGGTGATCATCGGTTCGGAGATGTCGATGCCGGTGCAGCGGGCGTCCAGCGCGCGGGCCACCGCGAAAGTGGTGCTGCCGGTGCCGCATCCGACATCGAGCACGGTGTGGGCGTCGACGGCACGGGCCGCGGTCACCAGGACGTCCTCGAAGGGCCGCAGGATTCGGGTGACGATGTCCTGGAGGTCGACCCAGGCATTGCCGGAGGCGCCGTTCCAGCGGGCGGACTGTTCGTTGTCGAGTGGTGTCGTCATGACGCTGTCCTCGGTCGATGGGACGGGCGGAGAGCTACACTTTCTCAATTCAAGCCGACTTGAGGTCAAGGGGCGAATGCCGCCATGAGCAGTCTGGATATCGCCGAGGTCGTGCGCCGATCCGGTGTTCCCGCCTCGACTTTGCGCTACTACGAGGAACGCGGCCTGATCTCCTCGACCGGGCGGCGCGGGCTGCGCAGGCAGTTCGACGAATCCGTGCTCGAGCAATTGGCCCTCATCGCGCTCGGCCGCACCGCCGGATTCGCGCTCGACGACATCGTGCGCCTGTTCGGGCCGCAGGGTGAACTCCAGGTCGATCGCGGACTGCTGCGCGGCAAGGCCGACGAATTGGACCGCACCATCAAGGAATTGAGCGCGGTGCGCGACGGCCTGCGGCATGCCGCCGCGTGCCCGGCCGCGAATCACGCGGAATGCCCGAGCTTCCAGCACCTGTTGCGCGAGGTCATGGCGGGGCGGATCGCCGCCCTCGATGCCCTGATCCCTTGACCGTGCCCCTGATTCTCTGACGTTCCCCGTCGGTCACACCGTCTTGTAGCCCGGGTGCACGCCCGGCATCAAACCTTGGTCGGCGGCGACGCGGACCAGCAGGTCCGAGAGCTGCTGGTGTTCCTCCGGTGTCAGTGACCGGCACAGGTGCGCCTCGGCTTCGCGTGCGACAGCGCCCAATTGGCCGAGCATGGTCCGGCCCTCGGGGGTCAGGTACAGCGCGTGCTGCCGCCGATCCTCGGGATTGCGTTTGCGCTCGATGAGCCCGCGCTCCTCGAGCTTGTCGGCGAATTGCACGAACCTGCTGGGCGGCATGCCCAGTTCGTCGGCGAGCTCGCGCTGGCTGCGGCCGGGCTGGGCGATGAGCAGCCGCAGCAGTCCGGCTTGGGCGGGGGTCAGGTCGAGGGCGGCGGTGCGCTCGGCGAATCGGTTGGCGGCATAGGCGCCGACCTGCGCCAACAGGAACCCGACGGCGGTCAGGGCGCGCTGCGGCGCGAACTCGTCTTTCCCATCCATGGGCCAATGGTAGCAGCGGTTAAATAATAGACCGTTGACAATCGTTACAGATTGTAATCATTATTTAGGAAGTACGGTTCACCCGAGATTGAGGAACCCGAGATGAGCGCCACCGCCACTCGCACCACCCCCGCCACCCGCACCGACCTCACCGTTCTGGTCCCCGCCGCCGCGTTCGCGGCGCTCACCATCGCCTACGTCGCCGCCAATGCGCGCACCCCGCACCCGGATGCCAGCGGCACCGATGTCCTCGCCTACACGACCGCGCACACCGGGCTCATCGACACCGGCGCGCTGCTGCTGATGCTGTCCGCCGCACCGCTGGTGATCCTCACCGGACTGATCCAGCGGCTGCTGAGCGGGCCGTCGATCCTCACCATCGGCGGCGCGCTCGCCGCGGGCGGACTCACCTTCAGCGCCTTGTTCACCTGGACCGGCGCGCGGTTGACCGGTTCCGCCGCACCGGATCTGGCGCGGGCCGTCGCCGACCTGGGCTATATGTCCGGCGGACCGGCCTTCGCCGCCGGGTTCGGACTGTTGGCCGTCGGCATCGTGATTCCCGCACTGCGGCAACGGAAGCTGCCGGTCTGGCTGGTCGGGATCGGGCTCGCCATCGCCGCGGTGGCCGCGCTGTCCACGCTGGCGCTGGTCGCCTCCGGATTCGGGTACCTGCTGCCGGTGGTGCGCTTCGGCGGGCTGCTGTGGCTGGTCACGGTCGCCGTCTTCCTCTCCCGTCGCTGAATTCACCGCTCGCCCAATCGCATCGAAAGGTTCACCGCCATGCTCAGCACCTACTCCGACCTCGAAGGCAAGACCGCCGTACTCACCGGGGGCTCCCGCGGCATCGGAGCCGAGACCGCCCGACTGCTCGCCGCCCAGGGGGTGCGGGTGTGCCTCGTCGGCCGCGACAAGCAGGCGCTCGACACCGTAGTCACCGAGATCGGTGCCGCCGGAGGCACCGCCCTCGGCGCGGTCGCCGACGTCACCTCTTCCGCCGCGCTCGCCGATGTCGCGGCCCTCGTGGCGAACGAGTTCGGCCGGGTCGACATCCTGGGCGCGTTCGCGGGCGGAATGGGTTATCCCACACCGGCTTCCGAGCTCTCCGAACAGTTCTGGCGGCGGGTGCTGGATTCGGATCTGACCTCGGCCTTCCTGACCGTGCAGGCCTTCCTGCCGATGATGCTGGCGCAGGGCTCGGGCAGCATCATCGCCATGGCGTCGTCGGCGGGCCGGCAGCCCAGCCAGGCGAATCTCGCCTACGGCGTGGCCAAGGCGGGCGTCGTCATGATGACCCGGCATCTCGCCACCGAGCTCGGCCCGCAGGGGATCCGGGTGAACGCCATCGCGCCGTCCTCGATCCTGACCGAGAAGCTCGCCACCAATATGCCCGAGGCCGTGCAGCAGCAGGTCGCGGCCGCGCATCCGCTGCGGCGGCTGGGCACGACCGACGATGTCGCGCAGACCGCGCTGTTCCTGGCCTCGGACGCGTCGGGGTATCTGAGCGGTATCACCATCGATGTCGCGGGCGGGCGGATCACCAACTGAGGATGCGGGATCCGAGTGGCGGTGGCTCGCACGGGCCACCGCCACTCGGCGTCGGTAACTTTCGGCGCGCCCATCCCGTCATACCTGTCATGAGCACCGAGGACCGGACACAGCCGGAGGACCGCTTCGCCGCGGCTTGGCGGCGGCAGCGCGCGTACGTGGTGGACCTGGCCTTCCGGCTGCTCGGCGATATCGGGGCCGCCGAGGACGCCGCGCAGGAGGCGTTCACCCGGCTGGCTCGCACCCGGCCCGGCGAGGTCGCCGACGAACGCGCCTGGCTGACCGTGGTGACCAGCCGGATCTGCCTGGACGAATTGCGCAGCGCGCGTTCACGACGCGAGCGGGCCGACGACCCGGAACGGCTGGAGTCCGCCGCCCCCGTCGCCACCGCGCTGCCCGTCGACCCGGTCGACCGCATCACCCTCGACGAGGAGGTGCAGCTGGCCCTGTATCGGATGTTGCAGCGGCTCGGGCCCGCCGAGCGGGTGGTGTTGATCCTGCACGATGTGTTCGCGATGCCGTTCGAGCTGGTGGCCGACACGGTCGGGCGGCCGGTCGGGACCTGTCGGCAGCTGGCCAGGCGGGCCCGGATCAAGATGACGGAGGCGCGGCGGCCCGACGGCCCGGTGGCCCCGGCCGAACACCGCGCGGTCACCGAACGATTCATCGCCGCCTGTGCCGGTGGGGATTTGGCGGAACTACTGGTGGTGTTGGATCCCGAGGTCTGGGGTCTGGCCACCTTCCGGCCCGATTCACCGATCGTCGCGCCGATCAGCCGGGGACCGGAGGTGGTGGCCGCCAATATGATCGCCTTCTTCGGGCCGGGCACCACCCTGGTCACGCATTCGGCGTTCGGGCGGCCCGCGCTGCTCGCCTTCCGCGACCGGGAACTGTTCGGGGTGCTGGTGCTGACGGTGTCGGAGGATCGGATCGTGAGCATCGAGGCGACGGTCGATCGGTAACTTTCCGGGCGGGCGTCTCGTCCTTGATGGCATGACACACAAAACAATTCGTGCCCGATACGGAAAACTCGCGCTCGCGGCGGTGTTCGGTGCGGCGCTGGCGTGGGGCGCTCCGGCCGCGCACGCGGACGATGCGGCGCAGTATCTGGGCACGTGGAACTACGACCAGCCACAGCGTTCGGACATGACGAATGTCGCCACCGCGGGGAAGTTCGGGCTCGAGCCGCTGACCTATCCGCAGGTCGGCACGGTGGTGTTCGCCCGCGGAGCCGACGGCGACATCACCGGCCACACCGATCAGGGCTGTACCTGGCACTTCCGGATCAACGGTGACGGACTGGATCTGACCAGCACCGATCAATACTGCTTCAACCACGTCATCGACTCGGGCTACAACATCTACTACTGGCATGTGACCGTGCGCGACGGGCACGAGCAGGAATTCATCCGAGCCAACAGCTATCTCCCGTACGGCACTTTCGATTTCACGCTGGCCAACGGGAAGCGCACCCGCGAGGACGCCGCCGGACCCGGTGACGCGGCGCGGCTGTTCAGTGGTTCCTGGGCCTACGATCCGGTCAACCCGGTGTACATGAACAATCTCACCTCGCCGGGCTATCAGGTGAAATCCGGTGTGGTGCGGATCGATTCGGGCGGCGGCAGCCAGTTGGTCGCGCACACCGACGACGGGTGCGCGTGGACGCTGGACGGCACAGCGGCCTCGCAGCCGCCGCCGGCCCTGCCCGGCATCGACGGACTACGGATCGGCTACCTCGATACCCTTGCCGCCGAATCGGATTCGAGCCGTTTTCGCGGAGAGCCGCCGACGGCCTCGGATCTGGCGGCGCTGTTCCACACCGGCGGCACGACGGGTGTGCCGAAGCTGGCGGCGCATCGCCATTCCGGTGAGGTGTCCAATGCGTGGATGATCGCCGCCAACTCGCTGCTCGACGAGGGCTCGGTGGTCTTCGCCGCGCTGCCGCTGTTCCATGTCAACGCGCTGGTCGTCACCCTGCTCGCGCCGCTGTTCCGCGGTCAGCCGGTGGTGTGGGCCGGTCCGCTCGGATACCGGGACTTCACGCTCTATGCGGAGTTCTGGAATATCGTGGCGCACTACCGGATTGCCACGATGAGCGCGGTGCCGACGGCGTACGCGGTGCTGGCCCAGTGCCCGATCGACACCGACATCTCGAGCCTGCGCTACGCGATGGTCGGCGCGTCCCCGCTGCCGCTCGCGGTCCGCGAGAACTTCCAACTGCACACCGGGGTCATGCTGGTGGAGGGATACGGCCTCACCGAGGCGACGTGCGCCACCGCGCGCAGCTTCCCGGACGCGCCCCGGCCCGGCGCGGTCGGGCAGCGCATGCCCTATCAGCGGGTCGCGGTCGTCCGCACGGCCGAAGACGGCGTATGGGAGATGCTGCCCGCCGGGGAGACCGGCATCCTGGTCATCAGCGGCCCAACGGTTTTCGCCGGATACGTCACCGGCCGCGACGAACACGGTCACCGCCTCGATGGACTCGGAACGCTGGTCGACGGCTGGCTGAGCACCGGCGACCTGGCCCATATCGACGAGGAGGGATTCATCCATCTGCACGGTCGCGCAAAGGATCTCATCATTCGTGGCGGCCACAATATCGATCCCGCGAGCATCGAGGACGCGCTGCTGAGCCACCCGCAGGTCAGCGCGGCCGGAGCGGTGGGCCGCCCGGATGCGCACGCCGGAGAGATCCCGGTCGCCTACGTCGCCCTCACCGCGGGCGCCGAGGTCACCGAGGACGAGTTGGTGGCGTGGGCCGCTGAACGGGTGCACGAGCGCGCCGCCGCCCCCAAGACAGTCACCATCCTCGACGCGCTGCCCGTCACCGATGTCGGAAAGCCCTACAAGCTGGGCCTGCGCGCCGATGCCACGCGCCGCGAACTCGTCGACGCGTTCGCGGACACCACCGGCGTTGCCGAAATCGCCGCCGTGGTCGAGGACGGCGCGATCATCGCCACCGTCGTAGTGGACCCCGAGACCGGCCCGGCCGCGGCCGAAGCGATCCTGGGCCGCTACGCGATCGACGCGAGAATCGAGGTGCGGCAATGAAAACCGTGCTGAAGGCGCTCGGCGGCGTGCGGGACGAGGCCACGTCGACCGGTGGATCCCGATGACGTCGCCGACTGTTCCGGTGGTGATCGTCGGGGCGGGCCCGTCCGGGCTCACCGCGGCTACGCTGCTCGCCCAGTACGGCATCGAATCGCTGGTGCTCGAGCGGTGGGAGGGTGTCTACCCGCAGCCGCGCGCGGTCCATCTCGACGGTGAGATCCGGCGGATCGTGGAACGTCTCGGCATCGGCGCGGGGTTCGACGCGATCAGCCGGCCCGCGCTGGGGTTGCGCCTGGTGGATCCGCGGCATCGGGTGTTGGCACAATTCGACCGTGATCCGGCCGGGGCTCGCAACGGATTCCCCGAAGCCAACCTGTTCGATCAGCCGGAGCTGGAGGCGCTGTTGCGCGCCAATCTGGCGTCGCATCCGGCCGTCTCGCTGCGGGGCGGTGTGGAAGTCACCGGGCTGTCAGTCGAGAAAGACTGTGTCCGAGTCGATTTCGAAGACCGCGCGATCGGTGAGTCCGAATCCGTGCGCGCCCGCTACGTGCTGGGTTGCGACGGCGCGAACAGCCTGGTGCGCACCGCGATCAGCGCGCGCATGCGGGACCTGCGCTTCGAGCAACGCTGGCTGGTCGTCGACCTCGCGACCCGGCTCGATCCCGGGCACTGGGGAGGCGTGCATCAGGTGTGCGACCCGCGTCGAGCCGCGACGTACATGCGCATCGGCACGACGCGGCACCGGTGGGAATTCCGTTTGCGGCCAGGCGAATCTGCCGACGACCACCGTGATCTCGACCGCCTGTGGCCGCTGGTGACCCCGTGGCTGGCCGACTCCGACCGCGAGGACTTCGAGCTGGTCCGGGTGGCGGAGTACACCTTCCGCGCGCAACTGGCCGACCGATGGCGTGCCGGGCGGATATTCCTGCTCGGCGACGCCGCCCACCTCACCCCGCCGTTCATCGGGCAGGGCATGGGCGCGGGCATGCGCGATGCCGCCAACCTGAGCTGGAAGCTGGCCGGGGTGCTGCGCGGCGAGCTGCCGGAATCGATACTCGACACCTACGAGACCGAGCGGAAACCGCACGCGCACATGATGATCCGGCTGGCCAAACTCATGGGCCTGACCATGACGCAGGGCGGCGAACTGGGCAATCGGCTGCGCGGCCTGCTCGCTCCGCGACTGCACCGGCTGCCCGGGCTGACCGAGACGATCCTCAGCGGAGAGTCACCACCGCTGCACCGCTCCGCACTGGTGACCGCGCCGCCGCTGCGGCGGGGGCTGGCCGGACGGCTGGTCCCCAACGACCGGCTGCCCGACGGGCGTCGGGTCGACGACCTCATCGCCGGTCGCTACGCGGTAATCACGACATCCGCCCCCTCACCGCTGGACGCGACGACCATCGAACAGCGCAACGGTGTGCTGCTGCGTGCCATGCCGGGCACCGCGCTGCACCGCTGGCTCCGCGGCGGCCGCGCCGCCGCCGTGCTCGTCCGCCCGGACGGCACCGTTCAAACCTGCGGGCGAACGCTGTCGGACCTGTCCTCGTCACTGCCGAGTTTCGCGCCGAGCACGCGTCCGGCGCAGACCGCCTGACCACCCCCACTGTCGCAGAGGAGTTCTCCGAGTGTCGGAAACCGTCACGTCAGGCTCGGCCTCACCACTACCCGGCGCTATCGATGTGCACGCGCACTTCCTCACGCCCCGCCTGCGCGAGGCGCTCATGGCCGCCGGGCACGCTCAACCCGACGGGATGCCGGCGCTCCCCGAGTGGAGTGCCACCGCAGCGCTCGAATCGATGGATCGCACGGGCGTCGAAGTCGCGCTGCTATCGGTGTCCTCCCCGGGCGTCTTGATGCGAGACCAGCAGGAAACCCGGGACCTCGCACGGACCGTGAACGAAGAAGGCGCACAACTGGTCCGCGATCACCCGACCCGTTTCGGACTACTGGCCTCGGTGCCGTTGCCCGACGTCGACGCGGCGATCGCCGAGGTCACTCACGCCTTCGACCAACTGGCCGCCGACGGCGTCGCCCTCGAAACCAACTACGGCGGTACGTATCTCGGCGATCCGGTCTTCGCCCCGTTACTCGCGGAACTGGATCGCCGCCACGCCGTCGTCCACCTGCACCCCACCTCACCGGCCTGCTGGCAGCACACCAGCCTCGGCCGCCCCCGGCCCATGATCGAATTCCTCTTCGACACCACCCGCACCGTCGCGCAACTGATCCTCGACCGCGTCACCGAGCGCTACCCGAACATTCGGTTCATCGTGCCGCACACCGGCGCCGCACTACCGGTCCTGGCCGACCGCATCGCCGGTTTCGCCGTGCTCGACTCGCCGACATCACCCGTGGACGTCCTCGCCGCACTGGGTCGAATGCATTACGACGTAGCCGGATTCGCGCTGCCCCGAGCCTTACCCGCCCTGCTGCAACTCGTCGGTCCCGACCGCCTGCTCTACGGCAGCGACTACCCCTTCACCCCCGACTGGGCGGTGCGGGGCCTGGCCGAGGCACTCGCCTCGACCACGGCATTGAATCCCGCCGAACGCCGACTCATGCTCCGCGACAACGCTTCGGCGCTGTTCCCCCGGTTACGCTCCGCGCACCTGACCGAACCGGAACCCGCATCATGAACATGGATGATGGACGCCCCGTGGCGAGTCCCTGGCGTACCTGCGACGGTCGAGTCCTTCCTCGTCATCTCCCGAGAAGCTCTGCATGGTCGGCGGTCGGGTACCGGGTGATCGGCGGTGCCTTCGGAAGGGTGCGGATCGGCGCAGCTCGTTGCTCTTCCGCCTCGATGAGTTGGCCCGCGCGCACTAAGGTGCGGGACGTGTGGTTACCAGACCGGCCTGGCTGAGGAAGGTCAGGTTGTCTTCGAGGTGCCAATCCTCGACGATCCGATCCGGTCCGACTTTCTGGATGTCGAAGGCAATGAAGTCGATCGGTTCGCCTTGGCCTCGAATTCCGTTGTAGATGCCGGTGAAATGTCCGCGGAAGTGGAGTCGGACCGCGAGTTTGTCGCCTGCGACGATCAGGTCCGCCAGCTCGCAGGTCAGGTCTGGGACGGCTGCGCGGAAGGCCGTCGACGCGGTGCGCGGGCCGTCGATGCCCTGTGGGCGGCCGGGCGGCAGGGTGTTGTCGGTGAAGGTCGGTTCGACGGCTTCGTCGAGCCAATGGGTCGCTCCGGTGTGCCAGAAGGTGTAGAGCGTTTGGGCGATGCGTACCAGGTGTCTGGCGCGTTCGGGTTCGAGTCCGCCGTCGACGGTCAGAGATCCTGGGCGCACGAGCTCCGGGCGCGGGTCGAGCAGGTCGGTCAATGCAGGCGTGGTCATTCGAATTCCTTGTGTCTCAGGTGTTTCAGTGGTTTCGAAGGGCGAGTTCGTCGAGTGCGGCGGTCAGCACGGCCGGGGCCGACCAGAATGGTGAGTGGCCGGTGTTGATCTGTCGGTGATCGGCGTCGAACAGCTGCTTCGCGCGGTCGGCGTTCCATTGGCCATCCACGGCGCGGTCGGCCCGGCAGGACAGGTAGGTGACGGGGGTCTTGGTTGTCGGCACAGCTGGGCACGGCTGTTGGTAGATCAACGAGGAGTCGGGGCGTAGCTGCGCGACGGCTGCGTCAGCGTCCGCGTCGGCGCAATCGTGGTAGAACAGCGCCGCAGCGTCGGCGGGCTCCCACCATGACCGCCCGAACTGGTCGAACTGCAACTGTGGGAATAGTTGTCGCATGGGTTCGGCGTACGGCTGTTGACCGCTGTCGGCCCACGTCGCACCTGGTTCGGGCACCATCGCCGCGAGTAGCACGAGCGAGGTGACCGCAGGTTCTGCGATCAGTGCGGGCGCGAGCAGTCCACTCATCGAATGCAGCACCAGGACGAGGTCGGACCGTCCCGAGAGCGCGTCGCGGACCGCGGTGAAATACTCCTCAGCTCCCGCACCGATCGTGTCGGAGGGCAGTTGTGGTGTGACAGTGAGGTGTCCGCGGGCCTCGAGCTGTGCGCGGGTTCGCTCCCAGCACCAGGGACCGTGCCACGCACCGTGGACGAGGACGAATGTCGCCACGTGCCATCTCCTTCGTAGATCGAATCGTGTTCGCCTACTACGGTCGTCGGTGCGGGCAGCGATTACCTGAGTCATTCGAAGCAGCGAATCCGCGCGGAATCGACGATCATTAACTGCGTGGTGGGCGTGGCAGAGGATTCACCGGTGAGTGGCTCCGGATCAGGTGACAGGAGCGATAGGTCCGAAGGGGCACTGGTAGGCCGAGGGCGGGAAGTGGCTGTGCTCGACGGGTTCGTCGAGAACGTCGCGGGCGGGACGGCTGGATCGATTGTGGTGATCGGCGAGGCGGGGATGGGCAAGACGGCCCTGCTGGCATACGCCGAGCGGGCGGCAGTACGTCATCGGATACGTGTTCTGCATGCGTCGGGTGCGGAGTTCGAGGCGGCGGTGGGTTTCGCGGTGCTGCAGCAGTTGCTGCTACCGGTGCTCGATGGCGGGACCGCACCGGCGGAGCCGCATCGATCGACTCTGGCAGTGGCCTTGGGGTTCGAAGCCGGTGCGGAACAAGGGCTTACGCGCGTGCGCGACGCGGTCGTCGCGGTCATGAGGCAACTGCGCCGCACGTCTCCGGTAATGCTGGTGATCGACGATCTGCACTGGGTCGATTCGAGCACACTGGCGATTCTCGCCGCGCTGCTCGACGCCGAGATCGGTATCGGATTCGTGGGTGCCACGCGCCCGGACCCGAGTGTCGCCCGGTACTTCCCGAGGCCGGACTTCGGAGGAACGATACCGAGCTCAGCTCTCACACTGGGCGCGTTGGACACGCACTCGGCGCAGGCGCTGATCACTGCGCGTTTTCCGGACCTGGCGATCGGTGTGCGTGATCGACTGGCCGATGCCGCGCAGGGAAATCCTTTGGCACTGCTGGAACTTCCCCGGTCCTTGAGCGCCGACCAGCGCCAGGCCGCCGAACCACTGCCCGATACGCTGCCGATCTCCGATCGGCTACGACGCATCTTCGCGGCACGAATTGGCGTATTGCCCATCGACACTCGCAAATTGCTCCTGGCGACGGCGCTGGACCCAGCGGTGGAGATCGCTACCCTGGATGAGGCGTTCGGTGACCGTCCAGCGAGCGAGATCGCTTCGCCTGCGATCGATATCGGAATTGTCAGCGCCCGCGGTCAGCAGCTTGTTTTCGCACATCCGCTGGTCGGTGCGGCAGTGGTGGATCTGGCCTCTCCGGAGGAGCGCGCCAATGCCCATCGCTTATTGGGACAGATATTGCGTGACGACCGAGGCGATTTCGAGCGTCGAGCCTGGCATCTGGCCTGTTCGGTGTCGGGTCTGGACAACGGCGTCGCCTCCCTGCTGGAGCGCGCCGCGACCATCGTCCGCGGCCGTGGCGACGGCCCCGCGGCGATGAGGCTGCTGCGACGTGCTGCCGATCTCAGCGAAGAGACCACCGAGCGAATCCGGCGATTGTCGCTGGCCGCTCACATCGGTGCGGCTGGCGACGTCACGGGCGCGATGCGGTTGATCGACGAAATCGCGGCGTTGGAACCGGATTTGAACACCTCGCTGACCACCGTCGTCGCGATCGCCAGCGTCATCCTCGAGGGGGAGGCCGATGTGGACAGGGCACACCGCTTGCTCACCATGGCTATCGCCGCCTACCCGCGCAACACCGACCCTCGTGACGGCGTCCTGCTCGAAGCGGTGGGTGTCCTGCGGTGGGCGTGTCAGCTCGGGGGCAGAGTCGAGCTGTGGCGCGGCTACTACACCGTGTTGGGGCGTTTGGATCCCGCGCCACCGCCGCTGCTCGCCTTGGCTGCCGAGACTTCCGATGATCCCGCCCGAGCGACCGCGACTGCGCTGCGGAGGGTCGACGAGCTGGTCGCAGGGCTCGTGGTTGGTGGTGCGCCGGCGCACACCGTGGGTGTCATGGAAATCGCCTTTGTCTTCGACCGGCTGGAGGTAGGTCGCGCGGCGCTCGAGGAGATGGTGGTCCGGGCCCGTGAGTCCGGCGCCAACCGCGCCGGGGCCAGCGCGTTGCTGATGATCGGTGGCCACGACTTCATGTGCGGACGCTGGGACGCCTCACTCGCGGCTGTCGCGCAGGTTCGTCACTTCGGTGCTCTCGGCGGACACGACCTTCCGGGGTGGTCGGGTGACTACCTGACCGCGCTCGTGGCAGCCGGTCGCGGAGACTTCGACCAGGCGACAGCGCTGGCAGATGCGATGGTGCGCTGGGCTATGCCGCGCCGCGCGAACGCCATCGTGACCTTCGCTCATTTCGTCGAGACACTCGTCGCGATCGGCCGGGGCGATTTCGAGGGCGCGTTCCAGCATGCCAATGCCATCAGCCCGGCCGGGGAATTCAGCCCGCACATCTTCATCGCGCTCGATGTGATCCTGGATCTGGTCGAATCCGCCGTACACACACAGCGACTCGAGGCCGCTCGCGCACATGTGCGGGCTGTGGTCGGGTACCGGCTCGCCGAGCTCTCCCCTCGCCTGGCGGCGGTCAGCCTCGCCGTGCAGGCGCTGGTAGCCGAACCATC
Source organism: Nocardia sp. NPDC004722 (assembly GCF_053601505.1). Taxonomy (NCBI): domain Bacteria; kingdom Bacillati; phylum Actinomycetota; class Actinomycetes; order Mycobacteriales; family Nocardiaceae; genus Nocardia; species Nocardia sp. NPDC004722. The sequence continues at coordinate 1,445 of NZ_JBSGBY010000076.1, read as the reverse complement.
CGAGGCGACAACGCTGTTCGAGCGGGCACTGGCGGATCCGATTGCGGCGCAGTGGCCGTTGGATCACGGTCGAATCCTGCTGTTGTACGGCACGCATCTGCGTCGACACAATGCCGTTGCCGCCTCGCGCGCACCCCTGCGTCGAGCGATGGGAATCTTCGAGGAACTGGGAGCGTCGTCGTGGGTGGTACGGGCGCAGGAGGAGCTTTCGGCCACCAACGCGACACGTCTCTCGACGAGCAGTGAAGAGGCAGCCGGTCGCCTGACACCGCAGGAACGACGGATCGCCGAACTGGCCGCGACGGGGCTGTCCAACAAGCGAATCGCCGAACGGCTCGACCTCTCACCCCGGACGGTGGGAAATCACCTGTATCAGGTGTATGCGAAGTTGTCGGTAGCCAATCGTGCCGGGTTGCGCGATGCCCTGGGCGCATAGATCGCCGCGCCGGGTAGCACTGTAAGCGTTCAGATTTCGACGAATTTCGCGGGCAGGACATCACGCAGTGCCGCTCGGGAGCCGATGCCCAGCTTGGCGTAGATTCGTGAGAGTTGCCCGCCCACCGTGTGCGTCGACAGACGCAGCTCCGCGCCGATCTCGCGATTCGTGCGGCCCCTCGCGGCCAGCTCCGCGACCCGGCGCTCCATGGCGCTCAGGTCCGACCCGGTGGGCACCCGCTCCACCACATCACCGAGCCGACGCAGCGCGTCAGCGGTCCGGGCAGCCCAGGGAGTGGCGACAAGCTGGCGGAATGTCGCTGCGGCAAGCCGATATTGGCTACGGGAGGCTTCGTAGTCCCCGGCTTCGCGCAGCCGAAGTCCATAGGCCAAGCGAACCCTTGCCAGGTCGAACGGCCACCGATCGGCCTGCGGCATCCTCGTCGCATGCTCGAATGCCACGCGCCAATCGGTGCCGTCCTCGGCCGTCATCGCGTGCGCTGCGGCACGGTAGAACAAGGTTCGGGCGCTGGGGGCGAGCTCCGGCGACTCGACCGCCCGCCTGACGCATTCCCTCGCATGGATGTCGCCCGAACCCGCTGCCGCCTCGGCGAAGTCGAGGATGACGCGGGGGTCGTATCGGATCGGCGCGCCATATCCGTCCGGGTCCGTGATCGCGTTCAGATGGGCGTATGCGGTGACCGTGTCTCCGGTGCTCGACGCGATGATGGCTCGGCAGTGCAGCACCCGCCACTCGTGCCCGTGCGCGTCGACTTCCCGGCACCACCGCGCCAGTCGCCCGGCGTGTGTGCGAGCCAGGGCCGCGTCGCCGCGGTGAGCGGCGATCACCGCCGAGGTGTACAACAGCCACGGCTCGCACAGCGTTCGGCAGCCCAACAGCCGACCACGCCGCAGCCCGTCGGCACAGAGGAGGTTGGCCGAATCCCAATCTCCCGCATTGAGACTGTCCGCGGCGAGGATGTGCGCCGCATAGATCGCCGAGACACGGT
>NZ_JBSGBY010000075.1:0-20254 GCF_053601505.1 Nocardia sp. NPDC004722 | reverse complement strand
ATGCCGCCGAAGCCGTCCGCCGCCACTCCCGCAACCCGGACCAGCCCATCGGCCTAGCCCTCTTGGACCAAACCAACCTGGCAGGCATCGGCAACATCTACCGCAGCGAAATCTGCTTCCTCCGCCGCATCCACCCGGCGACCCCGGTCGCCGACATCACCGACCTCCCCGGCCTGGTAGACGAGGCCCACCGCATCCTCACCAAAGCCGCCCACCAACCACCCTGGCGCACACTGGCTTACGGCCGACAACGCCGCCCCTGCCAACGCTGCGGCACGAACATCGTCGTTCATCTGCTCGGCAACGATCCCGCCTCGACCCGCACCGACCGCGGCATCTACTTCTGCCCCCGCTGCCAGCCCACACCGACCACTGCCCGCTGAAACCAGCCGCCGAATCCTCGCTCGCCGAGCCAGTCGATCATGGCGTCGAATCCGTCGGCCGCATTCAACTCGTGCGCAATACTGTGGCCCGCCCCGCGCTGCACATAGGTACTCGGCACCGCCTGCGCGGTGAAGTACATCCGCTGGCTCTCCCGCACACTCGCCGCATCGCACGGCTGATGCTCGGGCGGTGTACAGAACAGGAAATCATCCTCCCCCAGCACCAGAAGTGCAGGCACCCCAATCGGATTCATGGCCTGCACAACCGTCACCGATGTCGGTGTCGCGACTTCCCCCACGGTGTCCGTCCCCCGCCGCCGATCATCGGCGGCAAGCATCCCCGGATCCACATTGCCCGGTTGATGAAAAACCGCCAACCCACCGGACCGCATTGTCAGATACCCCGGCGGCAACGGCTCCCCACCCGCACTATCGACCGGTTCATGCCACGACATCAGCGCGGCAGACGGCACCAGCCCAGGCACATTCACCCAACTGGTACCTATGATGCCATCGACATCCCGATAACTCGCGGCCTCGATCTCGGTCACCACTGTGCCGAACGAATGCCCCACGGTGACAATCCGAGACCAGGAATGCACCACATCCCCACGCCGAGCCGCCTGCACAATCTGATGCACCACATCCGCATTGGACAACGCCGTTACATCCAAGGCAGCCGGATGGCCGCTGCGCCCCGACCCGATCCGGTCGATCGCAAGTGTGGAGTACCCCGCCGCGGCAGCATGCCGCACATACGAATAGCGCCCACCGAATTCCGGTGGATCCCAATAGAAATGGTCATACACAAGCCCATGCACCAACACCTGCAACGTGGCAGATGGACCACTACCCGGATCGCAGAGATTCCCATATACGGCATACGAATTCCCGGCCACAACAACCGGAAGCTCCACATCCCGGCAACTCACACCCACATCCGCATGCGCACTTCCCGGCAAGGCGATCCCCGCCACCACCGCGACCGCCGCCACGACCATCCGCCCTAACCTCGCCATCATGCCGCCCCTCGCGTCAGCCCCAGCCGCCTCAACTGCGCACCGAGCAGGAATGTAACACGTTCTACCGCAGCCGAACTCGTCGTCGACCGCGAATCATCCCTCGGCCCGAGCATCCTTGGATGCCAACTCGCGGAGTTCCGGGGCACCACCGGAGAATTCGGTGTGTCCGGTTGCTGAGTTGGTTAGGGTTCGGGTTTGCGAAGGGAGGCACGGGTGGATCCCATGGCCTGGCTCGGTCGGCTGTTGACGTTGGATGACTGGGTGGCGGTTCCGAAGGACGACAGTCATGGCTTCGAGCTGGTCGAGGGGCTGTTGATCGTTTCGCCACGGCCGGATCAGAGACACGAGCAGGCTGTCTTGCGACTGGCCGCGCAACTCGAGCCGCAGCTTCCCATTATCTGGGGGACCCTTCGCAGGGTTGAACTCGTGGTCGATCCGGGACCGTTCCCGACCGTGCGAATGCCCGACCTGTTGGTGGGCACGGAAGCCGGGATCGAGGACGAACTGCCGCGCTGGTCGCCCGAGAAGGTCTGCTTGGTAGCCGAGATCATGTCGGACGGGACCAGGCGCACCGACCGGGTGGCCAAACTCGCCGAGTACGCCGAAGCGGGCATCGAGAACTACTGGCTGATCGATATGGACGAGCCCATGAGCCTGCGGGCTTTCCGGCTCATGGCCGACCGGTACGAGTGCCTCGGCACGCAGACCGGTCGGATCGCGCTGCCCTTGCTGAATTCCAGCGTGACGATCGACCTTCCGGCACTGACCGGCAGGCGGACGGTCGGTCAGGCCCAGTTGTAGGTGCGTTCGACCGCCTTGTTCCATTCGGTCATGAGGTGGGTGCGGTCGGCGGTGGACATCGTTGGGGTCCAGCGTTTGTCTTCGGACCAGTTGGCTCGGATGTCGTCGGTGGAGGTCCAGTAGTCGACGGCGAGGCCGGCGGCGTAGGCGGCGCCGAGGGCGGTGGTTTCGGTGACCATGGGGCGGACTACTGGGGCGTCGAGGATGTCGGCTTGGAATTGCATGAGGAGTTCGTTGACGACCATGCCGCCGTCTACTTTCAGCGTCACCTTTTCGACGTCGAGGTGTTGGGCTTCGGAGTCGGCGCGCATGGCGTCGATGACCTCGCGGGTTTGGAAGGCGGTGGCTTCCAGGACGGCTCGGGCGAGGTGGCCCTTGTTGACGAAGCGGGTGAGGCCCGCGACGACGCCTCGGGCGTCGGGACGCCAGCGCGGGGCGAAGAGGCCGGAGAAGGCGGGGACGACGTAGGCGCCGCCGTTGTCGGCGACAGTGCGGGCGAGGGGTTCGATTTCATCGGCGGAGGAGATGATGCCGAGGTTGTCGCGCAGCCACTGCACCAGCGAGCCGGTGACGGCGATGGAACCCTCGAGGGCGTAGACGGCGGGCCGGTCGCCGAGGCGGTAGCAGACGGTGGTGAGTAGGCCGTGCTCGCTGAAGACCGGGGTGGTGCCGGTGTTCATCAGCATGAAATTGCCGGTGCCATAGGTGTTTTTGGTATCACCGGGCGAGAGGCACGCCTGGCCGAAGGTGGCGGCCTGCTGGTCGCCGAGAATGCCCGCGACGGGGACGCCCGCCAGCGCGCCGGTGGTGATGTCGCCGTAAACCTCGGAGCTGCTTCGGATTTCGGGCAGCATCGACATCGGAATGCCGAATTCGGCGCAGATCTGCGGATCCCATCGCAGCGTGCGCAGATCCATCAGCATGGTGCGCGAGGCATTGGTGACGTCGGTGATGTGCTGCCCGGTCAGCTTCCACAGGATCCAGCTGTCGATGGTGCCGAAACACAGCTCCCCGGCCTCGGCGCGCGCCCGCGCGCCCGGCACCTCGTCGAGGATCCAACGCAGTTTGGGCCCGGCGAAATACGTGGACAGCGGCAGGCCGGTGCGGTCGGCATACCGGTTGGGCCCGAAGTCACCGGCGAGAGTCGCGGTGAGTCCGGCGGTGCGCAGGTCCTGCCAGACGATGGCGTTGTAGACGGGTTTGCCGGTGGCGCGTTCCCACACCACGGTGGTCTCACGCTGGTTGGTGACGCCCGCCGCGGCGACCTCGGCGGCCCCGATGCCGCAGCCCTTCAATGCCTGAGCGACCACCAATTCGGTATTGCGCCAGATGGTTTCGGGATCGTGCTCGACCCATCCGGGCTGCGGGAAGAGCTGTTCGTGCTCACGCTGGGCTACTCCGGCGATTCGGCCCTGATGATCGAACACGATGCAACGACTCGACGTCGTCCCGGAATCGATGGCGGCCACATAACGACGCATCGCTCGAGGCTAACCGACGCCGCACGCTACTGTGGGTACCCTAGCCCTCGGTAGCCGGAAGTTAACCCGGAGGAGTCGAGCATGACGAAGCAACCGCGATCGCAGTTCCTCGGCCCCGAGCAGCGTGAAGCTGCCTGGGCCCGACTGGGCAAGGACACCTTCGACGTGATCGTCATCGGCGGTGGAGTGGTCGGCGCGGGCATCGCCCTGGACGCCGCCACCCGTGGCCTGGAGGTCGCGCTGGTGGAGGCCCGCGATCTGGCGGCGGGCACCTCGAGCCGCTCCTCGAAGATGTTCCACGGCGGTCTGCGCTACCTGGAGATGATGGAGTTCGGACTGGTCCGCGAGGCCCTCAAGGAACGCGAACTGGCGCTGTCCACGCTGGCCCCGCACCTGGTCAAGCCGCTGCGGTTCCTCTACCCGCTCAGCCACTACGGCTGGGAGCGGCCGTACGTGGCCGCGGGCCTCACCCTCTACGACACCATGGGCGGCGCGAAATCCGTTCCCGGACAGCATCATCTGACCAAGTCGGCGGCCATGCGACTGGCGCCGGGCCTGAAGAACGGCGTGCTGACCGGCGGGCTCACCTACTACGACACCGTGGTCGACGACGCCCGCCACACCATGACCGTGGCCCGCACCGCCGCCAATTACGGTGCGGTGGTGCGCACTTCCACCCAGGTGGTCGGGTTCCTGCGTGAGGCGGACCGGGTGACCGGCGTGAAGGTGCGCGACAGCGAGGACGGGCGCACCGCCGAGATCCGCGGCAGCGTGGTCATCAACGCCACCGGCGTGTGGACCGACGAGATCCAGGCCATCGCCGGGCAGCGCGGCCGCTTCCACGTGCGCGCGTCCAAGGGCGTGCACATCGTGGTGCCGCGCGACCGCATCGCCAGCGACACCTCGATCATCCTGCGCACCGAGAAGTCGGTGCTGTTCGTCATCGCGTGGAGCACCGACCACTGGATCATCGGCACCACCGACACCGACTGGAACCTTGATCTCGCGCATCCGGCGGCCACCAAATCCGATATCGACTACCTGCTCGAACACGTCAACAAGGTGCTGGTCACCCCGCTCACCCACGCCGACATCACCGGCGTCTACGCGGGCCTGCGCCCGCTGCTGGCCGGGGAGAGCGACCAGACCTCGAAACTGTCGCGCGAGCATGCCGTGGCCCGCATCGCGCCCGGGCTGGTCGCCATCGCGGGCGGCAAGTACACCACCTACCGGGTGATGGCCTACGACGCGGTCGACGAAGCGGCACAGGACATTCCGCGCCGGGTGCCGCCGACGGTGACCGAGAAGGTGCCGCTGCTGGGCGCGGACGGCTACCACGCGCTGATGAACCAGACCCCGCACCTGGCCGAGAAGTACGGCATCCACCCGTACCGGATCCAGCACCTGCTCAACCGATACGGCTCGCTCATCGACGAGGTGCTCGGCCTGGCCGACGGCAAACCCGATCTGCTGCAACCGATTACGGAATCCCCCGGCTACCTGCGGGTGGAGGCGGTGTACGCGGCCGCCGCCGAGGGCGCCCTGCACCTGGACGACATCCTCGCCCGCCGCACCCGCATCTCCATCGAATACGCCCACCGCGGAGCGGATTCCGCCGACGAGGTGGCACGGCTGGTGGCCCCGGTGCTGGGCTGGTCGGAGTCCGATATCGACCGCGAGGTCGCGATCTACACCGCCCGCGTCCGCGCCGAGATCGAATCCCAAACCCAGCCCGACGACGCGGGAGCCGACGCCCTGCGCCTCGAAGCTCCGGAAGCCCGCCGAGAAGTCCTCGACCCGATCCCCCTCACCCAGCCCGAATCCGTCTGAACAACCCCTCGCCTGAGCAACCCCTCGTCATCCCGGCGTGCTTTTGGCCGGGATCCACACCGGCAGGGGAACTACCGTGCGCGTTGGATTCCAGCCAAGAGCACGCCGGAATGACGGGGCGCTTGCCCGCAGGGAGGGCCTGTAGGCCGCGTCAGACCTTGCGCACTGTGGCGTGGGCCTTGGCCAGGCGGTCGACTGCTTCTGCAAGGGTGGCCGCGTCGGAGGTGGTGAAGCACAGGCGCATCGAGCGGGTGTAGTCGGTGGTGACGGCGAAGGCGTTGCCGGGGACGTAGGCGACGCCCGCGTCGAGAGCGTGCGGGAGCAGGGTGTCGGTGTTGGTGCCGTCGGTGAAGTCGGCCCAGACGAACATGCCGCCCGCGGCGTCGGTGCAGGTCACGTTATCGCCGAAGCGGGCGCGGACGGCGTCGACCAGGGCGCGGGCCCGGTCGCCGTAGACCTGGCGGACGGTGTCGACGTGGGCGGTGAGCCAGTCGGTGTCGGCGAGGAGTTCGGCGGTGATCTGCTGGGTGAGGGCCGAACCGCACAGGTCCGCACCCTGCTTCAGCAGTTCGACGGCCCGGCAGACCTGGGCGGGCGCGATCATCCACCCGGCCCGCAGCGAAGGCGCCAGGATCTTCGAGGCGCTGGAGAGCCGGATCACGAAGGGCGAGTAGGTCGCGACGGGCGCGGGCGAGGGCCGGTCGAACCAGAGTTCGCCGTACGGGTCGTCCTCGAGGATCCAGAAGCCGTACTGCTCGGCCAGGCTCGCGAGTTCCCGGCGGCGCTCCGCGCTCAGCGTGACGCCGCCCGGATTGTGGAAGTTGCTGACGGTGTGCACGACGGCGGGTCGCTCCCCGGCGGCCAGCAGCTCGCGCAGCGCGTCGAGGCGCATGCCGTCGGAATCCAAGGGCACGGCCACGATTCGCGCACCCGCGGCCCGGAAGACCTGCAGCGCACCGACATACGCGGGGTCCTCGACCACGACCAGCGCGCCCGGATCCAGCAGCACCTCCGCCAGCAGCGAGAGCGCCTGCTGCGAGCCGTGCGTCACGAAGATCTCGTCGACCGGGATGTCGCGCCCGGTGCGCCCGGACTCGCGGGCGGCCAGCACCTCACGCAGCGGCCCCCACCCGGGGGACTCGGTGTACTGCAGCCGGGAGCGGTCGGACAGGGCCGCGTCGGCGGCCGCGGCGATCCGGTCGCGAGGCATGAGTTCGGCGTCCGGCAGCCCGCCGGCCAGGCTGATGATGTCCGCGCGCGAGGTGAGCTTGAGCAGGTCACGGATCGCCGAGCTCTGCAGGCCGTCGAGCCGCCGCGCGAGGGGCGGGAAGGTCGCGGACATGAACCACCTCCGAGGGAACGCCGGGGTATGCGAAACTCCACCATGTCACACGGCGACCAGGATATGAAATTCGAATCCCAATATATGAGACGTGAGTCCAGATCCCGGGCTACTCGATCGACTGGATGAGGTGCTTGCCGTCCCGCTCGACGGTGGTCACCCGCTCGGTGTAGACCTCCGTCGTGCCGTCCGCCCGATGCTCGGTGATGTCCACGTCGTGGAACGACTGCGTCTGATCGGGGCTCTTCCCGGACTCGACGATCTTGAGGCAGTAGGTGGTGCCCGGCTTGAGCGGATCGATGCCCTTCTGCTGAATCACGTCGGCGGGCATCACCGTGGTCGACTCCGGCACCACGAACGACCGCGCCAGCACACCGCTGCGCTCGACGTAGAAGGCGTGCTCGAAGCCGAGGATCGCGTCCACGCCGCTGCCGGTGCCGCCCGCGCCGTTGCCGATCGTCAGCGGGCCGTCGTGCTTGGACGGGCAGCTCAGCGCGGCCACCGTCGAGGGCGTCTTACCGGTGGTGGTCACCCCGGCCACCGGAGCGCTGTCCTTGCCGCCGCGCAGCACCGCGAACACCACCAGCCCGATGACCAGCAGCAGCACCACCGCGCCGCCCGCGATCACGCCGATCTTGCGCCACGACCGCGTGGTCTCGGGTTTCACCTGCGGCGCAGGGGTTTTCGGCGTCAGCGCCTTGACGATGGGATCATCGGCCCAGGACAGCGACTCACCCTGCGGCGCATCGGATTCCGCGGGCGGCGCGGGCGGGAAGCCGCTGGGCGCGGAGCGCCACCACGAGTCGGGGGCGCTCTCCGCGCCCGTCGAATTCGGTTCGGCGGCTTGATCGGTCCCACCGAGGCGGGTGGTGAGTTCTTGATCACCCGGGGTCGATTGCGACCCGCCAGGCGGGATTCTCACGGTCTGTTCGACATCCGGGGTACCCGATTGCCGCCCGGCGCCCTCGACGGCCGGAAACTGGCCCGTGGACATGCCGTTCACCGGCGGGTACTGCCCGGTCGAATACTGCGCCGGATACTGACCGGTCGTCGGCCCCCAGGCATCGGGGGCCCGATACTGCGGTGGTGGGGGCGGGACCTGCCCACCCGCGGGACGCCATCCCACATCCGGGCCCTGCGGCCCGGGCACGGGACTCCAGCCGGGCGCGGCGGGGACCGGGGTGGGACCGAACTCGTTGATCGAGGGCCCGAAATCGCCCAGCGACGGCCCGAATTCACCCACCGCGGGGCCGAATTCCGACTCCGCCTGCTCGGGCTTGTTCGTCTCCCCGGGTTCGGGACGGTCGGCGGATTCGTCCTGACCGGAAACCATCACCCGTCCTTTCGCCACATGCGCGTGGGGCGGTCGCTACCGACCGCCCCACGCGACGACACTTCCCCTACCGGTGCCATCACCGGAAACCTATAGAACCGTCAGTACTGAACCGACTCGCCCACCTGGGCGGTCACGCCACCGACGTCGACCGACTGGGACGGCCGCTCGCCCTCGGGGAGCTTACCAATCTGCGCCGCCGCCTCCAGGATCGTGGCGCCGCCCGGCATCAGCCGGATGAAGTTCTCGGCGTCGGCCTTGGCCGCGTTGGCCGCGGCGGTGTCCAGCAGGAACTCGACCTTCTGGTCGTTGTCCGGGCCGCTGCCCGCGAACGCGGTCACCTTGATCTGGTTGATCGTGGTGAAGTCCAGCGACATACCGGCCTCGCCGATACCGCCCGGCGTGGTGTAGCCGATGGTGCCGACGTAGCCGTCCAGGTTGCTGAAGTGGTGGGTGTTGGCGGCCCAGCCCGGCAGCACCGCGCCACCGTCGAGGTTGACCCCGACCTCGGTGTGCGGGCCGGTCATGGCGACCACCGGCGCGGCCGGGGCGGTGTCCACGGCGGGCGACTGCCAGCGCGGCTGCTGCGCCGGGACCGCGGTCGAGGGCTGACCGGTGATGGTGTCCACCGACGGATCCGGCTTCGGCGTGGTGCCGGCCGGCTGCGCGGTCTGGTCGTTCGGCTTGGGCGTGGTGGCCTGGCCCGGCGTGGCCGCCGGATCCGGCTGGGTCACCACGGGCTGGGTCGACTGACCCGGCACCGGCAGCGGCGCGACGCGCGGCACGGTGACACCCGGCTGCGGCTTCACCGACTTGGGCTGGGCGGGCTGCCCGTTGTTCCCGGCCTGCGACGCGTTCGGATCGCTCTTGGGGGCGTTGGCATCCGGCTTCGGGGTGGTGCCCTCGGGCTGGGTGGCACCCTGCGGCTGACCCGGATCCTGCTGCGGCGCAGTGGTGTCCGGGGTGGTGGGCGCGGTCACACCCGGCTGGGTCTGCTGCGGCTTGGTGGTGCCCGGCTGCACGTTCTCCGGCTTGGGCGCGGGCACGACCTGCGCCTTGGCGTCCGGAGCCGGGGTTTCGGTGGTGGGCGGCGTGGCCGGATCGGGCTGCTGCTGGTCGGCGGGGACCGCGCCCGGATCGGCGGGGGCGGCGTTGGCGGGCGCGGACAACAGCGACACCACGGCGGCCGCACCGGCCAGCGTCAGGGAGGTGCTCGCCTTGATCCGACTCGGCTTGCGGTGCTTCACGTTTCGCTCAATTCCTTCGTCCCTCGGGGCGCACGATCGCTCCGGGGCATCGAAGAGCCTCGCCGCGGAGGGGAATTGAGAGCCCCCGCTACGTAACGCTCGCGACCGCCCTGCCGATCGCTTCCGCCGCGAACTTAATCACAAGGGAGACAAGGCAGCAAGACAGGCCGGTAACAAAGCGTGATTCCGAGGGTGTGAAAACCGTTGCGACTAGTCCAGATCGTCGTGCCGCATGAGCTGACGCGCCGCCTCGGTGACCGATCCGGTCAGCGACGGATACACCGAGAACGTCTGCGCCAGATCGTTCACCGTGAGGTTGTTCTGCACCGCGAGCGCGATCGGCAGGATCAGTTCCGACGCGATAGGGGCCACGACGACGCCGCCGATCACCACACCCGTGGCGGGGCGGCAGAAGATCTTCACGAAACCCCGTCGCAGGCCCGACATCTTGGCGCGCGGGTTGGTGTTCAACGGCAGCATGACCGTGCGCGCGGGCGTCTCACCATTGTCGATCGCGGTCTGCGAGACACCGACGGTCGCGATCTCCGGGCGCGTGAACACCGCCGAAGCGACGGTCTTGAGGCGAATCGGCTGCACGCCCTCACCGAGCGCGTGATACATGGCGATGCGGCCCTGCATGGCGGCCACCGAGGCCAGCGGCAGCAGACCGGTGCAGTCGCCCGCGGCGTAGACGCCGGTCGCGGTGGTGCGCGAAACCCGGTCCACGCGCAAGTATCCGCCCTTGTCCAACTCGATGCCCAGGCGTTCCAGACCCAGCCCGGTGGTGTTCGGGATGGAACCGACGGTCATCAGCGCGTGGGTGCCGGTGACGGTGCGCCCGTCGGACAGCTTCACCACGACGCCTTCGGGAGTGCGCTCCACCGCGTCGGCGCGGGCGTGCTTGGCCAGCTCCACACCGCGCTCGGCGAGGGCCTCCTCGAGCACCAGCGCGGCGTCGGCGTCCTCACGGGGCAGCACGCGGTCCTGGCTCGAGACCAGTTTCACCTTCACGCCCATCTCCGTATAGGCGGAGACGAATTCGGCGCCGGTCACACCGGAACCGACGACGACGAGCGTCTCGGGCAGTTCCTTGAGGTCATAGAGCTGGCGCCAGTTCAGGATTCGCTCGCCGTCGGGTTCGGCGCCGGGCAGCACGCGCGGGCTGGCGCCGGTGGCGATGAGCACCACCTCGGCCTCGATGACCCGCTCCTGGCCGTCGGAGAGAGTGGCCTTGACCAGGTGGGTGGCCAGGCCGGGAGCCTGGTCGATGATTTCGCCGTAGCCCGCCAGCACGGTGACGCCCGCGGTCTGCAACTTGGCCTTGATATCGGAGGACTGGGCCTGCGCGAGCGCCTTCACACGCGAGTTCACCTCGGCGAGACGCACCTGTGCCTGCGAGGGATGCACGGTGATGCCCAGGTCACGGGCGCGGCGCAGGTCGGTGCGCACGCCGGTGGAGGCGATGAAGGTCTTGGACGGCACGCAATCCCACAGCACGCACGCGCCGCCGATGCCGTCACTGTCGATCAGCGTGACCGGCGCCCCGTGCTGTGCCGCCACCAGCGCCGCTTCATATCCGGCGGGGCCGCCACCGATGATCGCAATGCGGGTCATTGTTCCTCCGCGTTCATTCCGGCCCCGGGATCTCCGATGCCGGTCCCTTACGTTATCCGTCCAGCTCCTTACGTGTTTGACCGCATCCAGGACAACTGTCCCACTGTGGCGCATCCCATTCGCGAAGTTCGCCCGTCGTCGAGGGAGTGTTGCCCGAACTCCTTGCCGCCCCAGGACGAACCGGACACGCGCGAGGTCCGGCACATGTTCCGGCGACTTCACGGCTACCGATCATGCGCGCGCCGACCGACTTGTGACGGGATCGGGGATGGTCTCCCCGGATTGTTCGATAGGCTTCTATGGTGCCGATTTACGCCGCCTATGGGTCCAACATGGATCCCGAGCAGATGCTCAAGCGCTGTCCGCACTCCCCCGTATACGGAACCGGCTGGCTGGAAGGGTGGCGACTCACCTTCGCCGGGGACGACATCGGCTGGGAGGGACCGCTGGCGACGGTGGTCGAAGATGCCGGGCAACGGGTCTTCGTGGTGCTGTACGACGTTCCCAGCGAGGACGAGCTGAGTCTCGACCGCTGGGAGGGTTCGGACTTCGGAATCCACAAGAAGATCCGGCTGCGCGTTACCCCCAATCAGGGTCCCGGCTCCGAGCCGGTGCTCGCCTGGCTCTACGTGCTGGACGCCTACGAGGGCGGGCTGCCGTCCGCGCGCTATATCGGCGTCATCGCGGATGCCGCCGAGAAGGCGGGCGCGCCAAGCGATTACACGCACGCGCTACGCACCCGCAACAGCAAGAACGTCGGCCCGGGCACTTTCGGGCCGTAGCGGCCGGAAGATTCGGCGCGGCGGCGGCGTTGCGGGACAAGAACGATCTTCGAACCGTCGAAAGAGGAGTCATGCCCGCGACACCCGTGCCCGCCCCGATCGCCGAATTCCTGTCCCGGCCCAACCCGGCCGTCTTCGCCTCGAATCGTCCGGACGGTCAGCCGGTCTCGGTGGCCACCTGGTACCTGTACGAGGACGGCCGAATCCTGGTGAATCTGGCCGACTTCCGCAAGCGCCTCGACTACCTGCGCGAGGATCCCCGTATCAGCCTGACCGTGCTGGCCGACGGCAACTGGTACAGCCACGTCAGCATCCAGGGCCGCATCGTCTCCATCGAGAACGACGCGGACTCCTCGGTCATCGACCGCATCGCCCAGCACTACATCGGCAGCGACTACGGCGTGCCCGACCAGAAGCGCGTCTCGGTGTGGATCGAGATCGACCGCTGGCACGCCTGGGGCGCGATCGCCGAAGCGGCCAAGTAACCCTGAAACAACTAGACCTCCGAAACACGAAGCCGGGCCGCACCTTCGGGTGCGGCCCGGCTTCGTTCGTGTGGGTCAGCTCGCGTTCAGGACGATATTGGTGAACACCCGGACACCGGCGGCCAGCGCGCGCTCGTCGATATCGAAGGTCGGCTGGTGCAGGTCGAGCTGCTCGCCCTGACCGGACCAGACGCCGAGCCGCGCCATCGCGCCCGGCACCTCCTCCAGATACCAGGAGAAGTCCTCGCCGCCGCCGGACTGCTGGGTGTCGGCCAGCGCGTCCGGGCCGAGACCGCGGATGGCCTCCTCGTACATGCGCACGGCCTGTTCGTCATTGACGACCGGCGGCACGCCGCGCTTGTAGTTGAGCTGGTAGCGCACGCCGGTCGGGGCCAGCAGGCCCTCCACGATCTCGCGCACCATCGGCTCGAGCAGCGACCAGGTGGCGTGATCGCCGGTGCGGACGGTGCCGGTGAGCATGCCGGTCTGCGGAATCGCGTTGGGCGCCTTGCCCGCCGACACCGCGCCCCACACCATGACGGTGCTGGTGCGTGGATCGATGCGGCGCGAGAGCAGGCCGGGCAGGCCGGTGATGACCGTGCCCATGGCGTAGACCAGGTCGCTGGTGAGGTGCGGCCGGGAGGTGTGGCCGCCGGGCGAGTCCAGCACCAGTTCGACGGTGTCTGCGGCCGAGGTGATCGCGCCGACCCGGATGCCGACCCGGCCGACTTCCAGTCGCGGATCGCAGTGCAGCGCGAACATGCGCGAGACGTCTTCCATCGCGCCCGCGGCGACCATGTCGATGGCGCCGCCGGGCATGACCTCTTCGGCGTGCTGGAACACCAGCCGCACACCGACCGGAAGGTCCGGAATCTCGGCCAGCGCCAAGGCGGTGCCGAGCAGGATGGTGGTGTGCGCGTCGTGCCCGCAGGCGTGTGAGACGCCGGGCACGGTGGAGGCGAACGGTAAGCCCGTGTACTCCTGCAGCGGCAGCGCGTCCATGTCGGCGCGCAGTCCGATTCGCGGAGTATCGGGGCCGATGTCGACGATCAGGCCCGTACCACTCGGTAGCTTGCGCGGCTCGAGCCCGGCCTTGATCAGCCAGGACTCCACGAATTCCGTGGTACCGAACTCGGTCCGGGAAAGCTCGGGGTTGGCGTGGATATGACGACGCCAAGCCTTGAGATCGTCCATATGCTCCGAAAGCCAGGACTCCACCATCTCGTGCCCCGTAGCCGGTTCCATCGCGACGCTCGCCTGCGTGCTGACGCAGCCAGCTGTCACTGGTCCGTTGAGTCGCGCCGCGGACCGGCCGGTTGTGCTCACCGAATGTCCTCCTGTCGCTGAAACTGCCGTTGAATGACTCGTTCCGACAACCTGTCCCTGTGCACTTTGTCGCCCGCAATATGTATCGCGGTGCGAGCCAACGCCGTTGCCCCATCCAGGACCGCGCGGTCCGCCGAGGCGTTCACGGCGGCGGCCGCGAACGCGGGCTGGTGGGTGACCGCGCCCCCGGCATCGATGCCGATGACCGGGTGAATACCGGCGATGACGTTGGTGACGTTGCCCATATCGGTGCTGCCCAGCGGCCGGGCCGCCTCGAATTGCGGGGCGATGGGCTCGCGGCCGAGATCTGCGATCTGCTCGCGATAGGCACACAGTAGTGCGCTGTCGGGAGTGAGCTCGGTATACGTCGGCGCGAGCTTCCGGATTTCGTGTGTGCATCCGGTCGCCAGGGCACCAGCCTCGAAACATGCCGATGCTCGTTGCATCAGATCTTCGAGGGTCGCGGTGTCGACTGCGCGTAGGTAATACAGCAGCTCCGCGTGTCCGGGCACGATATTGGGGGCTACGCCGCCCGACCCGACTATACCGTGCAGTTGCTGTCCGGGCAGGAGATGTTGCCGCAGCAAACCTAAAGCAACTTGCGCCACGGTGACGGCATCCAGGGCATTCCGCCCATAGTGCGGCGCGGCGCTGGCATGCGATTCCCGGCCGTGGAAAACCACGGACACATCCGCGAGCGCCAGCGAATGCGCACCGGCGATGTCTTCCGGACCGGGATGCACCATCAGCGCCATGGCCAGATCGTCGAAGACGCCGCGCTCGAGCATGAGAACCTTGCCGCCGCCGGACTCCTCGGCGGGCGTACCCAGCACTTTCACCGTGATGCCGCAGGCGTCGGCGACCTCGGCCAGCCCCATGGCCGCGCCGACGGCCGACGCCGCGATGATGTTGTGGCCGCAGGCGTGCCCGATTTCGGGGAGTGCGTCGTATTCCGCACAAATTCCGACCACCAGGTCGCCGCTGCCGTATTCGGCGGTGAATGCGGTGGGTAGATCCGCTACGCCCGTTTCGATCCGAAAGCCGCGTTCGCGCAAAGGCTCGATTGTCTTTGCGACGCTGCGAAATTCCTCGAAGGCGAGTTCCGGCTCGGAATGAATGTCGTGGGACAGCGCGATCAATCGCTCGCGTTGTGCGGCGATCGCGGCGTCTACCTCGGCGATGAGCACTGGATCCGGTGCTGCCAGGACAGCATTCGATGCCGACACGGAAAGATCATCGTGCCGACTAGTCGGTTTGCGAAGAGTGCGTTCATCGCTGTTGCGCGACGCTTGCATCCCAACAGTCTCGCACTACCGTCCCGATCTGTCGCACCAGGTCCGGCGGAAAATATCCGGCAGATCACGAGATGGGCAGAAATTAGGGGTTCGAGAGCAAGCCCTCGAACCCCTCGAAACGGGAGGAACAGACCTTACGGATTGAAGGCCAGGTTCTCCGGGGTGGTCTCCACGGCCAGACCGGCGAGCGCGTTCTGGTGCAGGGCGCGCTTGATGACCGGCAGGTTCGGCTTGCGGTTGCCCTTGAGGAGATCCGCGCGCGCGATGGCGGTGGCGAGCAACGACTCCGCATCCGCCTTGCCGTCCACGATGCCCGCGGCGATGGCGTCATCGGCGCCGTAGCGGCGGCCGGTGGTCATGGCCTCGACGGCGACCTGGTTGATCAGGCGGTTGGTGACCAGGGCGTTCATGGCGACCGTGAACGGCATGCCCAGGTGCACCTCGGGCAGGCACCAGAAGCCGCGGTCGGCACGCATGATCCGGAAGTCGCAGGAGGTGGCGAGCATGGCGCCCGCGCCGAAGGCGTGACCGTTCACCGCGGCGACGGTCGGCAGCGCGAAGGCCAGCAGGCGGCTGTAGAGCGAATGCACGCGGTCGAGGTACCAGCAGTTCTTGTCGAAATTGCCGAACAGCCAATCGGTGTCGAGGCCGTTGGAGAAGAACTTGCCGTCGGCGGTGACGACCAGCGCGGCCGGACCCTCGGACGCCTCGACCTCGTCGAGCAGCGCGTGCACCTCGGTGATCCAGTCCGGGTGGAAACGGTTCTCGCTGTCGATGGTCTGACCCTCGGTCCCGAGAGACAGCACGAACACGTCC
Source organism: Nocardia sp. NPDC004722 (assembly GCF_053601505.1). Lineage (NCBI taxonomy): Bacteria > Bacillati > Actinomycetota > Actinomycetes > Mycobacteriales > Nocardiaceae > Nocardia > Nocardia sp. NPDC004722. Next base: position 4,497 of record NZ_JBSGBY010000075.1, on the reverse strand, counting down.
CCATCACGCTTCAAATAAGGCATGCGTGCAGCGTAGCGAGGGCGCGGAGCGATACCTACCCGTGGGTAGGGATAACTTGCGGGACACGAAAGAGCCGGACAATCGGCGTGAAAACGGCAGGTCGTGGCGGTGGCCGGGCAGCGTTGATCGCCTAGGACTAGGGTGGGCGACATGCTAGCCGAGAAGGCCATGGGCGGGGTTTCCGAACTAGCCGCCGAAGCCATTGCCGAACGTACCGGTGTGCGCAAGCACCGGGTTGCCGTGGTGCTGGGATCGGGCTGGCAGGAAGCTGCCGCCGTGATCGGCGAACCGGCCACCTCCATTCCCATGGCCGAGGTGCCGGGATTCGGATCGCCCACCGCCCAAGGGCATCAGGGCACCATCCACTCCGTTCCCGTGGGCGACGAGCCGGTGCTGGTGCTCATGGGTCGCCAGCATCTCTACGAGGGCCACAAGCCGGGGCAGGTCGTGCACAACGTCCGTACCGCGCTGGCAGCAGGCGCGCAGACGGTGCTGCTCACCAATGCCGCGGGCGGCATTCGCGAAGATCTCGCCGTCGGCGAAGCCGTGCTGATCAGCGACCATCTCAACCTGACCGGGCGCACCCCCATCGAGGGCGCGAACTTCGTGGATCTGGTCGACGCCTGGGATCCCGAATTGCGGGCGCTGGCAAAGGAAATCGACCCCACCCTGAGCGAAGGCGTGTACGCGGGGCTCATCGGGCCGCAGTACGAGACGCCCGCCGAGGTGCGCATGCTGCGCACCCTGGGTGCGGACCTGGTCGGCATGTCCACCGTGCTGGAGGCCATCGCCTGCCGCGAGGGCGGCGCGAAGGTGCTCGGCATCTCGCTGGTCACCAACCTGGCCGCGGGTGTCACCGGACAGCACCTCTCCCATGCCGAGGTCCTGGCCGAAGGCCACGCCGCCGCACCGAGATTGGGCAAACTGCTGCGCGGCGTGCTGGAACGCCTCTAGGCGCGCGGGGATGCTGCGCTTCGGAACCGCCGGGCTGCGCGGACCGCTCCAGGACGGCCCGGACGGCATGAACGTGGACACCGTCTCCCGCGCCTCCGCCGGGATCGCGGCCTGGCTGCGCGAGCGCTGCCTGGGCGGCGGCCTGGTCATCGTGGGCCGCGACGCCCGGCACGGCTCCGCCGAATTCGCCGTCGCCACCGCGGAAGTCTTCGCGGCGGCGGGGTTCTCGGTGCTGGCTCTCCCCCACCCGGTGCCGACACCGGTGGTCGCCTTCGCCGTCCGTGAGCTGAAAGCCGTTGCCGGAGTGCAGATCACCGCCTCCCACAACCCGGCCACCGACAACGGCTACAAGGTCTACCTGGACGGCGGCTCCCAGCTCATCCCACCGGCCGACGCCGAGATCGAGCGCTGCATCGACGCCGTCACCACCCCGATCCCCCGCACCGAGCCCGCCCCGGTCGACCCGGCCATCCTCGGGCTGCCCGCGGACGCTCCGGCCGACGCCCTCGGCGCGGAGATCATCAGCCGCTACCTGACTCGAATCACGTTGTTGCCCAACATCATCGGTGGTGAAGGCAAGACTTCTCGTGATTCCGGCGCGCTTTCGGACGGAATCCACGGCGCGAGTGTGGATCCCGGCCAAGAGCACGCCGGGATGACGGAGGGGTCACCCGCCCGGATGACGGATGAGGCTCACGCTGGGGCCACGGATGAGACTTACGCCGGGACTGCGGATGCGGCTCGTGCTGGGGCCGCGGATGAAACTCACGCCGGGGCTGCGGATGAGGCTCGTGCCGGGGCCGGGGGTTCGGGTTCGGCGGAAACGCACGGGCGCGCGGAGATCCGGATCGCGTTGACCGCTATGCACGGCGTCGGCGGTGAGTTGGCGGTCGCGGCGCTGCGGGGCGCGGGATTCGATGAGGTGCTGGTGGTTTCGGAGCAGTTCGCGCCGGATCCCGACTTTCCGACCGTGTCGTTCCCGAATCCCGAGGAGCCGGGGGCGGCGGATCTACTGCTGGATCTGGCGAAGCGGCTCGAGGCCGATATCGCCATCGCACTGGATCCGGATGCGGACCGGTGTGCGATCGGCGTCCGGGGGCCCGACGGATGGCGGATGCTGCGCGGGGACGAAACCGGGGTGCTGCTGGGCGATTTCGTGCTTCGGACGGCCGAGCGGGATTCGCTGGTGGCCACCACCATCGTGTCGTCGCGGCTGTTGAGCAAGCTGGCACCGGCGCGCGGGGCGCGGTACGCGGAGACGCTGACCGGGTTCAAATGGCTGGCGCGGGCGGGTGAAGGGCTCGTCTACGCCTACGAGGAGGCCATCGGGCACTGCGTCGATCCGGCTGCCGTGCGGGACAAGGACGGGATCTCGGCGGCGGTCGTGGCGGCGGACCTGGTGGCGCAGTTGAAGGCTGAGGGCCGGACCGTGCTCGACGTGCTCGACGATTTCGCCGTGGAGTTCGGTGTGCACGCCGGGGATCAGGTGTCGCTGCGGCTGCCCGATGTGAGCGAGGCCGCGGCGGTGGTGGCACGGCTGCGCGAGGCCCCGCCGACCGAGATCGCCGGGGAGGCCGTGACCTGCACCGATATGTCCCAGCTGCGCGGGCGGATGCGTACGGACGCACTGGTTTTCGAAGGTCCGTCGCTGCGGCTGGTGATCCGGCCGTCCGGGACCGAACCGAAGCTCAAGTGCTATCTGGAGACCGTCGTGCCCGTGGCCGATCGAGCCGGGCTACCGGCCGCGAAGGCCGCTGCCGCGCAACGGCTCTCCGACATCCGGCAGTTCTGCGAGAAACTCTGAAGGTCTGCGCGAAACCCTGAGGCTGGTTCAGCGGGGGCCGAACTGGCGGTCGCCCGCGTCGCCGAGACCGGGGACGATGTAGGCGTCGGAGTTGAGTCCGCGGTCCACCGAGGCCGTGACCAGGCGCACCGCGTGACCCGACTTCTCCAGGGCGGCAATGCCTTCCGGCGCGGCCACCACGCACAGCACGGTGATGTCGCGGGCATTGCGACCGGCCAGCAGGTCCAGCGTGTAGACCATGGAGCCGCCGGTGGCGAGCATCGGGTCCAGCACGATCACCGGGGTGCTGGAGAGGTCCTCCGGCAGCGACTCCATGTACGGGGTCGGCTGATGGGTCTCCTCGTCGCGGGCCACCCCGACGAAGCCGATGCGCGCGTCCGGGATCAGATTCTCCGCGGTCTCCACCATGCCGAGCCCGGCGCGCAGCACCGGAACCAGCAACGGCGGAGCATTCAGCCGCGTCCCCTCCGCCGCGGCCACGGGCGTGGCGATCGGAAACCGCTCCACCGGGGCGTCCCGCATGGCCTCATAGACCAGGATCCCGGTCAGATCCCGCAGCGCCGCCCGGAATGTCGGATTGGTTGTACGAGCGTCTCGCATGGTGGTCAGCAAAGCGGCAGCGAGCGGATGGTCCACGACGAGAGTGCGCATACGAAAACCATAAATCAGCCCCGCCCACCAAGATCCCCGCCCGCCGGATTTCCCCCACCCGGAACCAACCCGCCCCGCCGTACGTCCAACCCCCTACAACCGAAATCCACCCCGCGACCGGCATGAAAGGGGCATTCATGCACCGCATTTCGCTCCACCCCGACGGCATCACCCGCTGCGCGACCACCACCACCCTCCTCGCCACCGACCTCGCCGCCCTCCCCACCCGAGCCGCCACCACCGCCCCCGACCTACTCGCCCCCGCCTTCGGCCTCCTCGGCACCGACTTCCTCACCGCCTACGCCGCCGCCCACACCACCCACCTCACCGACCTGGCCGAACTGTCGGCGGTCTTCGCGAGCATCGGCACCGCGACAGCAGCGGCCGCATCGACCTACGCCACCCACGACGCGCGGTACACGACAGCACTGCGCACGGCCGACCAGGAGCTGCGCGCATGACCACCGCGTCCTCCCGCCACGATGGACACCACCGCATCCACTCCCGAACGCCACTCCCCGGCTGCCGCCGCGGCCGTCGGCCGAAATCGGGCAGAGAAGACGACGACATCGCCAGGGTAAATCCGCTGCCGCGCACCCGAGTTCACACAGGGACACGCCGATGAACGCACCGGGCGACCCCCGCCGACGGCGACATGTCCGACGAGATGGGGGCCGGCCGCCAAGTTCGGGCCGACAGCCGGTGTACGACCGCCGGTGTGGATCCCGGTCAAGAGCACGTCGGGATGACGAGCGCGGCGGATGCATGGACGACATGTGCGGCGCGGGCCTAGCGGGCCGATCCGACGCGATCCCGGAGGGTGTGGGAAATGCGCTGCGCTGCATACCGATTCAGGACGAGGTGGGGCGATGAGTGCGCCGATCGGGGTTTCAGCGTTGGCGGAGCCGATTCTCGCGTTGCTGGAAAGCTTCGGGTCATCCGGGGCGGGGCCTGCGGCCGAGACGTTGCGGGCGGCCTCGGCGGCGGTCGATGACGTTCGGGCGCAACAGAAAGCAAATAAAAAGAATGTCGCAAGGCAGTGTGAAGTGGTTCAACGGCGAAAAGGG
>NZ_JBSGBY010000074.1:0-20456 GCF_053601505.1 Nocardia sp. NPDC004722 | reverse complement strand
GCCCTACTCGGCGACCGGTCGCGTCGCCGCCGGCGGTTTGCCCACCGACCCCGACCCCCGCCCGGCCGCCGCAGGTGCGGCAAGCCGCAGCAGCCGCCGCACCTCGCCGAGCTCGAAGCCGGTCAACGTCGCCAGCGCGGTTTCGTCGGTCCCGCGCGCCTTGATCCGCGCCAGCGCGGCCGCTTCCTCCGCTTCCACCGTGGCCGCTGTCGCCGCGTACGTCTGCTGCGCGGCCGCGATGTCCTTGTCGCGTTTGGCGGCCGCCCGGTCGATCTTCGCGCCCGCTTTCAGCACGTCCGCCAAGTCCTCAGCGTCCGCGTGCTCGCGTTCCCGCGCCGCCGCTGTCACCGCAGCCATCGCCGCGCGCGCTTGCTTGCGGGCCATCACCGCAGGTCCGGCCGGTTTGGTAGCCATCGCATCCCCTTTCCAGCGGGCCACGCGGGCGGCCCTGTCGCGCCGGTAGCCGGGGTGGGTTCGCCCGGCCCGGAGTCCGTTCAGCGATCTTGATTCCTCACGCTACGCCCGTCCCACCCGATCCCAGCGCGAACTTTGCGCAACTGTCATGTACGCGTCCCGTTGCCCTGTTCCTGCCGCTCCCAGTCCGATCGCTTGCGATCTACCCCGAAAGGCCCCATGCCCGATACACACCTCTTGCACTATTGTGAATTTTCGGCCACGACCCTTCCGAGCTGCAATTTTCGGGCCTACCGTTGATCACGTGATGACCATCCACGCGATCCACGCGGGCGATGGCTACACCTACCTCACACGGCAGGTCGCCACCGGCGACCGCACACGCGCCGCCGATAAATCCTTCACCGATTACTACACAGCAACCGGCACTCCCCCGGGCCGCTGGTTCGGCCGCGGCGCCGAAATTCTCGGAGTGAACGGCGACGTCTCGCAGGATCAGATGCGCGCCCTCTACGGCGAGGGCATCCACCCCGATGCCGACCGGATCATCGTCGATGCGATCGCCGCCGGCATGACCGCACGGCAAGCTCTCACCGCCGCCGCCCTGGGCAGCGGAGTGCACGCCCGCGGCAACGGCACCAGCGCGATCCAGGCCATCTATCTGCGTGACAAGACCACGGCATTGGCTGAACTCGGCCGCCCCCTCACCCAAGAAGAGTGGGCGGATTTGCGTGTCGGTGCGGCGCGGCAGCACCTGACCGACGAGCTGGGCCGCGAACCGTCCGACCTCGAAATCGACGACGCCCTGGCCGATGAGAAGCAGCGTCAGAGCAAGGCGGTCGCCGCCTACGACTGCGTGTTCACCCCGCAGAAATCGGTGTCGATCCTGTGGGGGTTGGGCGACGACGCACTGCGCGCCGAGATCGCGCAATGCCATCGCGAAGCAGTCGAAGAGACCCTGGCCCGCATGCAATCGGAGTTCGCGCTCGCCCGCCGTGGCGCGGGCGGAATCCGCCAGATCGACGCGGACGGAATGACGTTCGCACTGTATGACCACTTCGACAACAGGACTGGTGACCCCAACCTCCACACCCACGCGGTCGTGTCCGCGCGGGTACTCGGTGCCGACGGTAAATGGTGCGCGTTGGATGCGCGATCGCTGTACGCGGCAACGGTTTCGCTGTCGTGCCAGTACAACGCTGCGATCACCGGCAAGCTCAAGCGACGCCTGGGTGTGCGGTTCGAACCCCGCTACCGCAACGGTCTGGGCAAGGCACCGGTCTACGAGATCGCCGATGTCCCCGAAGCGTTGATCGCGCACTTCTCTCGCCGCCCGAACATCGTGCGCGCCACCGAGAAACTCGTCGCCGACTACCGCGCCAAGCACGGCCGAAACCCCAGCAAAGCCGTCCAGATCCGCCTCGCCCAAGCCGCCACCCTGGCCACCCGCGACGCCAAACCGCTGCCGCGGACCTTGCGGGAAATGATCGAGGAATGGGCCGCCGATACCGAACGGTTCCTCGGCGACGGGCGCACCGCGCAGGCGTGGGTCGAACACGTGCTGGAGCTGTCGCGGGATCCGAACATGCTGCGCGATTACGACGCCCAGCACGCCGCGCTCACCGCGGCCGGACTGCTCGCCGAACACGTCGCCGAGCTCGCCGACACCACACCCGCACAGCGCGCCGCCGCGGTCCGCGACGCCCTCGACCGCTACGAATTCGCCACCGACACCGACCGCACGGCCGCCGCCGACGAGGTCGAGGCGCTGCTGGATCCCGAGCACGACAACAACATGCTCGACCTCGCCACACGCGTCGCCAGCCACGGCGGACGCGAGGTCTACGACCGCGACCAGATCGCCGACGAGGTCGCCGAGACCGTCGCCCGTCGACGAGCGACCTGGACCGAAGTACATATTCGCGCCGCCGCCGAAGACCGTGTCTCCGCCTGCGATTTCGCCACCGATACCGAGCAGCGGGCGGCGGTCGCCGAGATCGTGAACGCGGTGCGCGAGACCAGCATTCAGCTGACCATCGACCCCGAACCCGTGCCGCCAGCCTTGGCCCGCCGCGACGGACACAGCGTGTTCTCCACCTGCGCGGCCACCACAATCCGCTTCACCAATCAAACCGTTCTCGACGCAGAGACCGCACTCCTCGACGCGGCACACGCCCCCACCACCGAGTTCGTCACCAACCACGCGGTCACCACCGCCATCGCCGCCGTCGAAGCCGAAACCGGCCAGAGGCTGAATGACGGACAGCAGCGGATCGTGCGGCATCTGTGCACGTCCGGGACACGGTTGGCGGTCGCGATCGGGCCCGCCGGCACCGGCAAAACCACCGCCATGCGCGCGGTCGCCCAAGCGTGGATCGACGACGGACGGCAAGTGGTGGCGCTGGCGCCGCAGAAGTCGTCCGCGCGGGTGCTCGGCGACGATATCGGTGTCCCCGCGCGCACGATCGAGTCCCTGCTCACCCGCGCCCGCAAGACCGGCGACGCCGGGATAGAGCCGGGCACGATGCTGCTGGTCGACGAAGCAGGGATGGCCGCGACCGCGAATCTCGCCGAGCTTCAGACCCTCGCGGACGCGCACGGTGCGGTGGTGCGATGGATCGGCGACCCCGCACAACTCTCCGCGGTGGAGGCCGGTGGTTGCTTGCGCCTGGTCGCCGCCGACACCTCCGCTCCAGAGCTCGATACCGTGGTCCGATTCGCGGATCCGGACGAAGCCGAAGCGTCACTGCGGGTGCGCGACGGCGACGCTCCCGGGGCCTGGGAGTTCTACCACGACGCGGGCCGCATCGTGTCCGGGATGGTCGACGAACTCCGCGAACAAATCCTCACCGCACACCTCGCCGACCTCGACGCCGGAGTCTCGAGTCTGATGATGGCCGCCACCCTCGAGGACGTGCACCTGCTCAACGGCGCAGCCCAAGCCGCGCACGCCCACGCCGGACACGTCGCCACCGCCGGGCCCGGCGCTACCCTCGCCGACGCGCACACCGCCTATGTCGGGGACGTCGTGGTCACGCGCCGCAACACCAACCGGATCCGCATCACCGCAGGTATCCGGGCCGGGGATCCGATCGACAACGGCGAACAATGGCGCGTCCGCAAAGTCCACGCGGACGGGGCACTCACCGTCGCCGGGATCACCCACCGCGGGCACGTCGTTCTGCCCGCCCGCTACGTCGCCGAGAACACCGAACTCGGCTACGCGAGCACGGTGCACCGCGCCCAAGGCATGACCGTCGATCGCGCCTACCTGCTCATGGGCGCAGCACTCGGCCGCTCCCTCGCCTACGTCGGACTCACCCGGGGCAGCGACTACAACGGCATCTTCCTGGCCACCGACACCCTGCCCGACCCCGCCCTCGACCACGCCCCCGCCGCCGAGCGCTCCGATTACGAGGTGTGGTGTCGCGAGCTCGCCCGCGAGGACGACAACATCACCGCCACCGAGATTCTGCGCCAAGAACTCGCGGCCGCCGAAGATCCGCAGCGGCTGCGCGACATCTACGACCACGCCCGCGGCCTGCTCATGCACGACCGCATCGACACCCTCCTCGCGCACGCTCTACCAGCCAGCCTGTATCAACAGGTCGTGGCCTCGCCGCACTACGAGACCCTGGTCGCCACCCTCGACCGCGCCGAACAGTCCGGCCTGGACCTGACCACCCTGGTCGGACTCACGGCCACCGACCGGTGGCGGGCCACCGCCGATCCGATCGACGCCACCGACGACCCGGCCGCGGTCCTGCGCTCGCGCGCCGACCGCCACATCGCCCGCCAGCTCGGCCTGCCCGCCCACAACGCCGAAGGGAAGTTCCTCGCGCTCCGCGATCTCCCGGCCCCCGAGCTGGCGGCCGTCCCGCCACGGTTCGCGGGCATCGATGCCGAGCTCGCCGACTACACCAGCAACCTCTACGACCGCCTGACCGAACTCGACGAGCCCGACCAGGCCGCCGACCGTGTGGCGGCGGTCAGCGAGTTCGCCGACACCTTCGCCGTCCCCGACGAGGCGGAACTGCCCGCACGTCTGGCGCGCATCCGCACCGACTACGAACACACCGCCCGCGCCTTGGGCCGCGACTGGGCCCGGCACGAACTCGCCCAACACCTCCCGACCGGACTGCACCGCCACGTCGAAGACGGACCCGGCTACGAGCATCTGCTCGATGTGGTCGCCGCCTCGCACACCGCCGGCCTCGACGCCCGCGAGTTCATCACCGAGATCACCCAAGCCAGCCAGCCGCCCCTGACTCGCGCGGCTGCGGCGGCGGGCGTGCTGGCCGAACGAGGGCAAGCCGTCCTCGACGAGCACCAGCACGCCCGTACCGATGTCCTGCGCGGCGAACCGACCCCGCTGCCGCCCACGCATCCCGGCATCGACCACGACCTGGCCGCCCACGCCACCGGGCTGCGCGAACAACTCCATGCCCTCGAAGACCTGCAACTCGCCACCGAACTGCAGGCAGACCCGCTGCGCGCCCTCGACGGGCGCGATCTCAACGACCGCATTCGCGCCCTGCGCGCCACCCTCAACCGACCCGACCCCGCACCGGCCAGCACGCCTGGCGAAGCCCTCGCCGCGGTCGAAGCCGAACACGGTCACCTGCACACGCAAGCCGAACTCGTGCGCGCAGCCCTGACCGCGCAAGCAGCCGCTGACACCGCCGACGCCGCGCTTTCCGCCGCGACCGACGCGGTCGCCGAAGCACAGCGCAAGCTCGACGCGCTGCCCGCCTACCGGATCGGCACCCGCCGCGACACCGAAGCCGAACGCGACAGCGCCCAGCACGCGCAAGCCGCATCCCGTACGCACGCCCAGCAGGCCCGCCAGCATGCCGAGGACACCCTCGCCGCAGCCGTTGCCGCCGGAGCGGCACCGCATCGCTGGCAGACCATCCTCGACCGCGATACCGACGCCACCAGCAAGCGCGGCGAACTCGCCGCCGCCCGCCACACCGACACCCGCACCGCCGACCTGCACGCCCGGCAGGCCAAAGCCCGCACCACGACGACCGCGAGGCTGGAGAAGGCGCTGGCCGAACGCGACCGCCGCCGCAACCTCTCACCCGTCCGCGCGGCCGCCGAACAACGCCTACGCGACCAGCGCGCCGCCGCTCAAGCCGCCGAGTACGAAGCCGGGCGCAACCCAAGCGGCCCCGAAGCCGACCCGGCCGCCGAACACGATCTCGGGGCCGAGGCGTAGATCGCTCGGCGGTGTCGGAGCACGGCGGTAGCGTGGCGCCGTGGATCTCGCGGTGTTCATCGTCCTGTTGGCGGTAGCGGGGTTCCCCGTAGTTTCGCTGAAAATCGGGTGGAAGTGACGTAATCGGTTGGTAGATAATTACTTTCGCGGAGGCAACTAGCGCCGGAGAGGGCGGGAAGGGGGTGGAGTGAATCCCTGTGGCCATTTTGTGCGGTTGTCATAGAAGACGTCGGTCAGGTTCGCGCCGGTGAGGTCGGCATCTGTGAGGTCGGCGTCCTGAATCGAGGCGTTGGTCAGGTTGGCGCCGGCAAGGTGCGCGCCGCGCAGAGTCGCTCCCCATATAGTCGTCGAGGACAGGTTCGCCTCGGTCAACGTCGCAGTGGTCAGGTCAGTCCCTGACATCCGGGCCCCAGTGAGGTTCGCGCGGTGCAGGCTGGCGCTCACCAGATGTGCGAAAGTCAGTCCCGTGTTCGTAAGGTCCGCGCCATTCAACTGCGCATCGGACATCTGCGCAGCACTGAAATCCGTGTTGGTCAGGTTCGCGTTCACCAACGAAACCCAACCCAGATTCGCCGATTCGAAGTTGGTGTTCGTGAAGTTCGTTCCGTCCAGATGGGCGCCGGCCAAACAAGTGCCGGTGATGTCGAGGCCCGTTCCGGCATTGGCAAAGCCGTCTGCGCGAACAGGGTCGTCGTGGGCGGTGTTTCGTCGCCCGATCACGGTCAACGTGGCCGCGACATCGACCGGGGTCACAGTGGACACGAATGGCTCGGCGCAGTCGGCTCTGCTGGTGTGCGTACGTAGGAACGCCGCCAAGACCGAGAAGATCATCGGATGGTCCGGCGGGGAGTCTTTCGCGAGCCGCTCGAGTAGGTAGACGCCCGACAGCCGAGTGCTGATCTTGTCCGACGACAGCTCCTCGGTGGCCAAGCGGAACCGGTCAGTGATCGCGGTTTGCTCGCTGAGGGCGAACTGATTGTTCGTCGCTCGCAGCGACTGGTTCGTGAAATAGAGCCCGGTCACCGCCGTGATAGACACGATCAGCGCGCCGATCGTAGTTGCGCTTGCGCCGACCTTCGGCCATCCCGACCAATGCACGACCCGACGCCATCGCGCCCTCGTCGGTGGTGCCGGGGCCGGTGTTTGAGGGACTGGCACCGGGGCTGTGGGCGGCCGCAGTGATCGTCCACGACCCGCGAGCGGACCCCGGCGGCGAAGTGGACGCTGCGCTGCCCCGGCGGTCATCCCGAAATCCCCTCATGACGTGCGTCAGCGCCAACCTAGCATCGTCAGCGCATTGGTTGCGGCACAACGGTTGGGGTAGCGGTAGAAACGGCGCGAAAACCAACACTTATGCCTGGACCAGCGGCTCTGGGGCTCCCGCTAGACAAAGAATCGGACCGATATCCTGTGATCCGTTGTCCGGCAGCGGATCACAGGATCGACCGAATCGCCCGATCGGGGCGATCCCTCGCATCAGACGCGACCGTTCCACGTGTCGGCGGTCCACCGGAACAGATCGAGGAACACTCAAACGAAACACCGTGACCAGCGATGATGGGCCTCAGCGACGGTGTTTCACCAGTCGGAGGGCTCACGGGACAGCACCCCTCCAGGATGAGCGGCGAATGCGCAGGCCAAGCCATTGTCGTTGTTTCCGCGCCGTTTCTACCGGAACCCGTACTCGTTCAGGTGGGGGCGTCGCTGAGGCGGGTAAGCGGGGCGGTGCGCTGCATGCCATATCCGCCCGGAATTCGGCGGATACTACGGCGCCCCCTAGCGGTCTTGCTGCTGCTGGCGGACCGGAGATTGAGCCAAAGCGCGCAGCTCACGGCGTTCTTCGGCGGCCCGGTGCGGGCCCGCTCGATCGGGAGCTGGTATGTGATCGGCGCGGCGATACTGGCCGCGCTGTCGTTCTGGATCACGCCCTGGTGGACCGACTGGGTGCGATGGGCCGTAACCGTGGTGTGCGTCGCGATGATCGGCACCGAACTACGGCACACCGAAGACTGAGCACGCCGTACTCCCCGTTCAGAAGTCCAGCGCCAGTTGACCATCCTCAGCGAGTCCGGCGGTTTCGAGGCGTCCGGGGTGAGGTGTCGGTGCGTTCGCGCGCAGCGCATTCACTTGGGGCATATCGGGTTTGACCTGGCCGAGGGTGTAGGCCACCCGCGGTAGGTCGGGCTCGGCGGCGAGTAGTTGCGCGGCGTAGGTGGCGCGCAGGACACCGGGTGCGAGACGTTCGGGGAGGCCGGCGTCGCGGCCCAGGTCTTCGATGATGTCTTCGATCTGGCCGACCGAGAGCCGTCGTGTGCGTTCGGGTCCGTTCTCGCAGACCAGGAAATATGCCTGGATGCGGGCGGGTCCGAGCATGTCGGCTCGTTCGACCTGCCACTCGGCTTGTGCGGTGTGGGCACGGCGTGCGAGCTCGATGCGGCGCAGTTCGTCGCCGCCGGGGGCGGGGGCCCATAGGAAGCTGCGGCGGCCGGTGAGCACCATGTCGGCGATGTCGAGGGCTTCGGCTTCGGACTCCCGCAGCCCGCCGTAGAGCAGCACCATCACCAACGCGAGGTTACGGGCGCGGCGGGCCCGCATCAGCGGCGTGTGCGCGGGCCGACGCTCCGCGGTCGCGATCAGCGCCGATTGCTCGTCGACGGCCAGCGTCCGCTGGATACGCCGGTCATCGATCCGGGCAGCACGCACTTGGGCCGGGCCCAGTTCCAGCCACACGTAGTAAGCGGTGACCGCCGCCAGGGTGACATTCCAGGTCGTGGACCGCCGGGTGGCGAGTATCTGCTGGCGGTACGCCTGCACGGCGGTGTCACGGCCGTGTGGCGTGGTCAAGGCATCGCGGAAAGGGCTGTCGCGCAACCATTCCAGATACAGCGCTACGCGCTGGCAGTATCGATCGATCGTGCGTACGGCCAGCCGTCTGCCGGTGCGCCGGTTGGGCTGCACGGCCAGCCACAGCCGAAACCGTGGATCGAGGGCGAACGGATCGACGAAGTCGGCATCGGCCGCCGACGCCCACGGGGTGCTCTCGGCACTTGCCACGCTTCACCGCCCTTCCCGGCTTTCCTCAAGTCTTGAGGATGCCAGGGGCCACTGACAAGCACCGCCGAGCACGAGTTTCACGCTGGAACAGCCAATTATCCGGGCGCGAAAAATGTTGTGGCCCTGGATAATTGAGCAGTTTCGCGCGTCACGTTCTAGAGACCGGCAGGGAGGCGCAGGGGTGGGAGCGGTTCGGGTGGCCGCCATCCGATGAGGGTGGTGCCGACGCGCGCGTAGTCGGCGATCTTGGCTGCCTTGCGCCGCAGATACTCGGGGTGATCGAGGCCCCACACCTCGACGACGGTGTCCTCGACATCGGTGAGCACGAAGTCGGGCAGCGTCAGGCTGACGTGGTCGTAGCGGACAGGTTTGAAGAACGCGCGCCCGGCGGCCTGCAACGCGGCGGCCATGACGAGTTCGTGGGAGCTGTCGGCGGGAATGTAGGTGTCGCCGGTGGTGAGCATGACCGCGGCATCCGCGAGGGTGGGGTAGCCCTTCGGAGAACGCTCGAGCAGGACCAGCGTGACGCGGCGGCCGCCGTGCTGGCTGGCGGTGCGGGCGAAGGCGGCCCGGTGCGCGCGCAGGATCCGCTGGTGGACCTCGCGGCTGGTGTAGAGGACGCTCGGAAGGTGTTTGACCTTGTAGGCGACGCCGTGGGCGGTGGCGTTGGCTTCGACGAGCTCGCCGAGCAGCAAGCCGCGGCGGATCTGATCGCGCGGGCTGCGTAGCCGGTCGAGGAAGGCGTCGAACGCGGCCCGGTTGGCGTCGCCGACCTGGGGCCGGTAGGGCGGCACGAGGTAGAGCACATCGGTGAGCGCGCGGCGGCTGAGCACACAGTCCTCGAGGTGGGGGCCGAGTGTGGCCAGGACCTGCGCCCAGCTGCGGCGGCCACCCGGGTTGTAGGTGTTGAGGTGGGCGTCTTCCCACAGGTAGTGCAGCAGGCCCAGCAGCCCGACCGTGCGGCGGCCGCCACCACCGTTTTCGGTTGCGCGGGTGTCGGTTTCGCTAGTAGTGCCGGGTTTGACCAGCAGCGGGGTGTCGAAGCGGATCGTGGTGGCGTCCGGACCTTCGACGATCGCGTCGTCGGCGTAGCCGCTGCGCCCGGACAGGGCCGGATCCACCTGGTGGAACGGGCAATCCGGGTCGTGGTCTTGGCCTTCGCCGGGCCAGCGGGCGAGGAAGTATCGGCCGCCGCGGCAACGGATCACCAGCCGCAGCGGCTCGGGCCGGCACAGGCACAGCCCGTGTCCGGCAGTGGTCTTCGCGATGGTGAACATGCGGGTGTAGCGCTCGGGATTGGCGCGCAGGTCAACCAGCCGCATCTGGTGGGCGGCCAGGCGCACACGATCGATGCGCGCCACGGCCGATCATTCCTCTGCGGCGAGGTCGTCGCTGTGTGCGGTGGTGACCAGAGCGATCGCGAGGGCGTCGAGGTCGTCGGCGGGGATCGGGTCGCAGGGCAGTCGTGGCACGTCGCGGTGTTGGGTGGGACTGCACGAGTGCATGGGACCGACTTCGCCATCGGAGAGTGCACGGAGTGCGGGGTCGGCGTCGTAGGTCCACCAGGCGCTCAAGGCGTGGTCGTCGCCGCTGCGTACGGCTTTCTCCCAGGCCCGCCATACCGCGTAGAGGCGTACGCCCACGGGCGGGTGCTTCCACCATTTGGCGCACCAGGTGCGGCCGCGGTTGCCGTCGGAGAGGTTGAGCGCGATCGAGGGGCACCACATCTTCTCGACCCAGCTGGGCAGGTCGGGGAAGACATCGCTGTCGGTGTCGTCGTTTTCGGGTTCGTTGCCGGTGGGGTCGCCGGTGAAGGAATCATCGATGTCCCCGAAGTCGCCTTGGCTCATAACAGGACCTTTCCTTCGTCGGGTGGCGCGTACTTGGCCAGCGATGTGGTGATCGCCTCTGCGTATCGGGTTGTGCGCCAATCGGTTTTACGGACGAGCATCGGCGGGTTGCCGGTGGTGCAGATGATGGCGAGGTGCTTGGGCAGTTCGGCGAGCAGGTTGACCGGCAGCGTCGATTCCCTACTCCAGGACTGCGAGTGCGACGCGCCGCCGCGGCCGAGGCTGGCTGACCAGCGGTCCACGTCATGATCACCGATTCGCTCGGAAAGTGCCTGCAAATAACGTTGATCGGTGACGCCACCGGCGTAGAAGTGGGCATTCGACGCGGAGACCAATTGATCGAGTTGATTCGTGGTCCAGACTTCCGAGGCTTGAGCCGGGGATTGCAGGAAGGTCAGCATCACGATGCCCTGGGAGCCGAGGTGGCTGTACCGGTAGGGCAGATCGGAGAGTTTGCAGACGTTGGCGGCCTCGTCGAGGATCCCGACCAGCGGCGTGCGCAGGCGGCCGCCGGGTGAGCGGGCGGCCAGGGCCATCGCGTGGTCGAGGCAGCGGCCGACCAGGGCGGTGATCAGCGCGGTCGCGGAGTCCGGGCCTTCCATGCTGAGCAGAAACAGGCTGTCGCGGGAGCGGATGAACACGGCTGGATCGAATTGCGGCAGGTTGTGGCTGGGCGCCCATTGGCTCAGGGGGCTGTCGTCACCGTCGAAGATTCGCCGCTGTGGCGGCAACACGGTGGCGGCGTACCGCTCGTCGGTCAGCACGGTCAGCATGCGCCGGGCCATGTCGAACAGGCCGTCGCGCTGGCGCGGATTCAGTGCTTGGGCGGTGCGGACCTTCGCCGCGGCGATGGGGTGGCCGTGCTCGTGCAGCAGATGGGCGGGCAGTTTGCAGCCGTCGTAGGACAGCCAACTGTAGGTGTGGGCGATGTCGCCGCCGGAGACGGCAGCCGCCAGTAGATACAGCGCCACCAACTCCAGCGCTCCGCCTTCGAAGTAGTTGTCCGAGCGGGCATCTGGGATCTTGGTTTCGGCCTGGAAGTAGGCGGCCAGCCGCCGCGCGGTCGGCAAGCGGTCGACCCCGGCCAGGATGTTCCACCACCAGCCTTGCTCGGGTTCCCCGGCGCGACCTTGCAGGTCGGAAACCCAGACCCGGCGTCCGGCGGTTTCGCGGACACCGCGGCAGTGGTCGTGCAGGTCGCGTTTGTTGCTGGTGGCGATGACCGGGCCGGGAGCGGCGCAGATCGCGCCGATCGCGACACTGGCGGTTTTGCCGGTGCGGGGACCGCCGAAGACGACACCGACGTCTTCCCAGCTCATGTAGATGGCTTGGTCACCGATCACGGTGCGCCCCAACTCGATTCCGATGTCGGAGCGACGGATCACGTCGAGGTCCGGGCGCAGTCGCCGAGCCTTCCGGCGGGCACTGGGCCCGGCGACCTCGCTCAGTCGCCGGGGTGGCGACATGACTTTCGCGCGGCGTTCGATCTCGTGGCGCATCGCCCGCCGCCACAGCACCGTCGCGGCGGTGGTGAGCAGCGCGGTCTCCCCCAACCCGGTCAGCACTAGGGCCAAGCCCGGCCAGGTACCCGGCCGGGAGAACGTGCTCGACTGGCCAGCGACGCCCCCGAGCAGTTCGAGGGCCATCCACCAGCAGAGGTAGGCCACGCCGATGACCAGCGCACCGGCGGCGAACACCACGATCGTGGCGACGGAGCCGGTAATGCGCTGGTCAGGCGTCGCGCGCCGCGTCGTCACGGCGCGACTCCAGCGTCAGCACCTGCTGACGCCTCCGGTTGAGTCGGGAGTTGCTGCGGAGCTTCGGCTTCCGTCTCAGTGCCCTTCTTGCCACCTCGCGCACGGGGTTTAGCCCCGGACTTGGTCAGACCGACGAGCTGATCGGTCTTGTCGGCGCTGTTCTCCTGCCCGCGGCTGCTGGTCTTGCTGGTGCCGCGCTGTGTGCTGGCCTTCTTCGCTGTCGCCTGCGTTTGCGGCGCGGCCTCGGCCGATTGAGCGGGTTCCGTGGCGGGTTCGGGTTCAGGGGCATTGGTGTTCTCCAGTTCGGTCTGCGGTTGCTGGGCTGTCTGTTGCTGCTCGGCGACCGCGCGGGCCGCGTTGAGTTCGGCGAGGGTGTATTCGCTGGTCAGTCGAGCGATCCGGGCGGGATCCAGAGGTGCGTACGTCACGGCGGGCGCGGGGCTTGTTTGGATTTGGTTGGCGCGCTGCACTAGCTGGTTGGGGTCGACGCCCATCCTTTGCAGTTGAGCGGCTTCATGTTGGGCGCGTTGCGCCCAGGTCTGTTCGACCTCACGTGCGTATTCCCACGTCGCATGAGCGGAGGCCCAGCGGGCGAGGCGTTCCTCGACCGGGTGCGGCTGCTGCGCAGTCGAGTTCTCGCGGGGACGAGTGCGGTTGTGCAGCCAGGACTTCAGCCGTGAGAACAATCCGCGCCGCTGTCGTGGTGCCGCGGCGGGTTCGGCCTGGCTGGCGGGTTGAGGTCGCGTGCCGCGTTGGGCTTGGTTCTCGCGGTCTTGAGCCCACCTGCGGACGGCTTGGCGGGCTGCGAGCAGTGCTCGCGCGCCCGCCTCGACCACGGCCGCGGTTTCGGTGACGATCTGTTCGTCTTCGTAATGGTTCATGGCGGGAGTCCTTTGTTGTCAGGGTTCGGCGGCCACGTCGGCCGCCGGGCCGGTGTCGGTCTCGATGTGCGGTAGCGCGGCGGGGCGTGGCGAGTCCTGCTGTCTACCTGCGGTTTTCGTGCGCATCATGCTGATCAGTCCAGCGCTGGACGCCGGTGGTGCTGGTGGTCCGGTGGCCAGGCGTTGGGTCCAGGCGGTTTCGCGGTTCTCGGCGAGCTCGGCGAAGGCGACGGCCTGGCGGGCGGCGGTGGTGAACAAGTCGTGCAGTTCACGGTGCACGGTGGCGGGAAGGTGTTGCCCGGCGAGGACTCTGGCCAGACGGTCGCTGTGGCGGGCGTATCCGGCCCGGGCGGCGGCCTGCCCGCGGGCGAGGCCGGTGATGTCGGTGCCCAGCGCCCGAATCGCATGTGCGACCCCGGTCGCCGGTGCGGCCCCGCGCGACTGCGTGAGCATGCCCAGCGCGGCGGCCGCGGTGTCGGTGCCCAACGCGGCTGCCCGCTGCGTGTGGCGGGCCTGGTCGGCGTGGTGGCGGGAGTGTTCGTCGAGCCACAGCAGTGGCGGCAGGCTGCGGTCGTCGATGGTGTGGTTTTCGATGTCGCCGACAAGTGCGGCGAGGCGGGCGGCTTCGAGGTCGTGCATGCCTTGCTGGTCGAAGAGGGCTTCGACCTGGCCGCGGGCCCGGTCGAGCGCGGCCTCCATACCGGGTATGCATTCCTCGACGAGGCGGGTGACGCGCGCGTATTCGCGGATCCAGGTGGCCGCTTGTTCGCGGTCGAGGTAGTCCGGCCACAACGGTTCGACCGGCAGCCCGTAGGCGATACGCCCTGCCGCGATACGGATTTGGCGCTGGTCGTCGGCGGCCATCGGGGCGATACGCGACAGCAGCAGCGGCGCGAACGCAGGCCCGGAGCGTGCCAGTTTGGCCAGCAGCGCATTCGCGCGCCCGCGCAAGGATTCGGCGGGGCTGACGAATACCGGCCCGGCCAGCAGATCCGTGGTCTTCCGACCGGGTTCGAGATACCCGAGCACGGTCGCCACTCCGGCCCGCACGCTGCTGCGCGGCGCCAGGCGCGCAAGGTAATCGTCGAGTTGTGCCCGCCGGGTGGCGGATTCGGTGAGGTAGGCGGCCGGATCGGCGGCGGGATTCGGGCCACGCCACCCCGCGAGGGCCGCGAGCACGTCGGTGGGAGCGTGCATTCGGGCCAGGGTGTGGTGGGCAGCGTCCGCGCACAGATGCAGTAGCTCCGCAGCCGCGACGAGATGCGGGTCGAGCTCGGACGGGGTGCCCCAACCAGGGCCGGAGTTCCAGTTCTCGGTGAGTTCGAAGCGGGTGTAGCCGCGGCGTTCGGCAGCCTGGATCTGCCGCTCACGGTTCGCGCGGGCGAGGGCTTCGCGCTGGGCGGGGGTAGCGGTGCGTTTGGGTGTGGACTTGCCGATGTCGAACAGGTAGGCGACCACGATCTGCCCGCGGCGGCGGGTTTCCATTCGGCCGGCGATGTCTTGGCGGCCGGGGGCACGGCCCTGGGCGCTGAGTTGGCGTCGGGTCTTGAGGTGGGACGGGGCGGCCATCCACGGGTAGAGCGGGACGTCACCCCCGCGCTCGGCGCTCACCGCCAGGCTCCCATCCGGTCATCCGCCCGCGTGCGGATCGTGCGTGGAAGAGAAGGTGCAGGTTCATGAGCTGTGTCTCCTTGGCGGGGTTAGGGATTGGCGTGCACAGCGAAGGCGGACAGTCGCCATCCGGCGGGAGTCAGCGCGGTGGTGGCGGCGATGTTCATGCGCCGATACCGGGTGCTGGAGCCGTCGCGGTGCAGCAGGGTCTGTGTGAGTTCGATCTGGACCAGGGCGGTGCCGTCGGGTTGGGTGGTGAGCTCGGAGGCTTGTGCGGTCGCGGTGATCACGTCGGCCGCCTCGCGCCAGCTGGCCCATCTCGGAATCTCGCGCCCACCCGAGTCGTCGGGGGTGTCGGCAGCGGCGAGAAGTTGCCCGGTCAGCCAAGGTTTGGCCCGCTCGAGGCCCTCACCGGTGGAGGTGTCGGTGACCGGCTGCCAGGTGAACACCGCCGTGAGTGCTTGTTCGGCGGCGGTCTGCGCGCCCGCTCCCGCCGGGGTCGGTCCACCGGGCCCGAGGAAGTGATCCACCCCCGGTACCACCGACGTCGCGCCCGGGGACTGCGGGTGCGGGTGGAGCAGGGAAAGTGTTGCGGCAGCGAGGATCACCGCGGCGCAGGTCCCGATCAGCAGGTAGAGCCCTTGATTCCTGGACATGACCGATCACCTCCTGTCAGGAGAGTTGTTGGGCGTAGTTGGGGATGTCGGCGAGGATCGCGGCCACGTACGGGCGGGTCTCGGTGAAATGGCGGGGGATCTGATTCGGTAGCCCGCCGGAGTCGAGGACCGCGCCTTCGCCCGCGTTGTAGGCGGCGATGGTGAGGGCGGTGAGGTCGCCGGAGACCTTGCCTTCGGCTTGCCAGCCCTCGATGGTTTTCGCGATGGCACACATGTAGCGGGCCTGGCCGATGATCCCGTCGGCCGGGTCCATCGGGTCGGCGTAGCCTTTGCCGTCCGCGTCGATCACATACGGCTGTCCGTCGGGGGCAAGAGCTTTCGCGGTGCCGGGCATGAACTGGGCGATGCCCATCGCGCCGTCGGGCGAGACCGCGTCAGTGCGGAAACCCGACTCGTGCAAGCCCTGGGCGGCCAAAAGGGCGGAGGAGATTTCCGGGCAGGTGGTTCCGGCCTTGCGGTACCACTGCTCGAACTGCGGGGGGACCTTGCCGGGCGCGAGATTGTCGACCCCTCCCCCAGACGTCCCGCCGCACCCCGCGGCTACGGGAGTGGTCGGTGCCGGGGTCGCGGTGGGTGTGCCGGTCGTGGAGGCCGCCGCGTCGGCTGCGCGCGGGTTCTGGATGGGGGTGGCGGTATTGCCGTCTTGCAGCCACGGCATCGGGTCGATCGCGGTTCCACCGGCGAGGCGGCCGGGAGGTTGGCGGACCTCGAAATGCAGGTGCGGGCCGGTGGACTCGCCATTGGTGCCGACCCGTGAGATCTGCTGCCCGGCCGTGACGTGATCGCCGACGTGGACGAGCAAATCGTTGTCGTACATGTGCCCGTAGACCGTCGACCAGACCTGTCCGTCGATGTTGTGGTCGAGCACGATCCAATCCCCGAAACCGGACGCCGGGCCGGAGGCGGCGACGGTGCCGTCCATGGCCGCATAGATTGGGGTGCCTTCCGGGGCGGCCATGTCGACGCCCATATGGGTGCCGCCACGCGCGCCGAACGGGTCGCTGACGGTGAACACGGCCGGATCCACCGGCCAGGTGTGCCCGGCACTGGCCGGAACACCCGCCCCGCCACTGGGTGTGGTTGGGGTGCAGGGGTTTTCGTCGTCGAGCATCAGCGTGACGACGACCACCGCGGGCAGGAGCACGACGGCGGTGAGGGCGGCCAGCGCGGCGGCGGGTTTCATGCCCGCTCCCAGGTCCCATCATCGTCGAGGGCCTCGGTCAGCGCTTGGTTGAGTTCTTGCGACAGCAGCAGCTCCCGGCGTAGCCGCTCCACGGCCATTTCCAGGCGGGGAATGCTGCGGCCTATCGAGGGTCCGTCCTCGGCGGCGACCCACAGCAGCACGGTGTTGAAGTGCACGCCGATGTCGGCGGCGACGACCTTCGCCGCAGCGGTACGCGACATGAGGCGTGGGGAGAGTTTGCGGACGCGGGCGACCGAGGCGCGGCGGATCCGGTCGTCGACAGGACCGTAGCGGCGTTGGGGTGCGCTCATGACGCTCGCCTTTCCTCGTGGGCCTGCTGGCCGAAGTGGCTGAATTTGCGGGAGGTTTCGTGGATTCCGGATTCGATCTCCACGGCGGTGAGCTCCATCCCGAACGGGATCCCGGGCGAGCGGTCTTCGGTGACCTTGAGCAGGAACTTCCCGACACCGGCCGCGACCGGCGCGCTGGTGCCGGGCCGGATCGGTTCCCCGGTGAGCGCTTGTGGCGCCGACCAGCTGGTGACCATGCCGATTTCGGCGGCGGTCAGCTTCACCACCCCGTCGAGGGCGGCGAGCTCGTCAGCAGGCAACGCGCCGAGGATTTTCGCGCGGGAGCGTTCCAGGAAGCCGACGGCACGATCGGCGGCCGCACCCAACGCCTGGAGGTCACGGATGGAGTGGCTGATCATGATCAGCGACGTCGCCAGCGAGCGCTGCAAGCGCGTGAGCTCGTCGACGCGGGCGATCATGAACTCGCCCAACCCCAGGACCTGCCACAGCTCGTCCATGACGACCTGGAAATACCGCTGCTCCTCCAACCCGACCTCAGCCAGCAGGTTCAGTGCCTCGATGGCGGCGAACCCGGCCGACCAGCAGGTGAGCATGGCCGCGGCCTTGAGCTTCTTGTCGCCCTTGGGGATATGGGAGACATCGATGACGACCCCGACCGAATCCATGTCCAGCGGGGTCGTGGTGGGCGCGTTGAAGACCAGTCCGAACGGACCTTTGGTCAGCGCGCGCAGGCTGCGGCGCAGGTCGATGGTGGCCTGTTCGTACTGCTCGTCGGTGCGTGATCCGGCATCCAGCCACAACTCCGGGCTGCCCGCCCCGATCACGTCCGCGAGGTCTTCCAGCAGCGGCGGCGCGGCGAGGGTGAACCCGCGCCCGCCCTCCGCCTCGGGGGCGAAGAGCAGTTGCAGGCCGGTGGACAGCAGGGTGTCTTCGAAGTCGCGGATGCGTTCGCCGCGCACGAGTTCGATGAGGCCGCCGATCAGATTCGTTTGCCGCGCACGCAATTCCGCGCGCAAGTTCACCGCGTGACCGGCGTGCCCGGCCGCTTCCAGGCGAGCGACGGCGAGGCCCATGAGGCCGGCGTCGAGGGGGTTGATGGAGCCGTGCCCGTAGCCCAGATCGATGACCTGGCCGTCACACATTTCGATGGTGTCGCGGTAGTCGGGTTTGACGTCGGCGAGCACCAGCGGGGTGATGCCCTGGGCGATGCCGCCGAGCACGATCCGGCGCACGAGGGAGGATTTGCCGAATCCGTTGAGGCCCAGCACGAACAGGCTCGGCGCGGTGATGAAGTTGCCGCGCGTGAACCAGTTCATCGGGTCGAAGCACACGCTTTCCCCGGTCTGCAGATGCCGCCCCAGCGGGGTACCGATCACCGGCGCGCCCGCACCGACCGCCCACGGCCACAAGCCCGCGACCTGCGCGGTCGTGGCCCGATACTCCGGCGGTGCGGCCACACAGCGATCCCGACCGCCACCGGGACCTTCCACCCCGGTCGCGGTGATCCGCACTGCCGCACCGTGTTTCCCGGACTTCCCGGCGCGCTTGCCGCCGGTCGTGGCGCGGCCGGTGGCGGCCAGGCGGCGGTTGTCGTCGGTCTTGAGCTGAAACTTCGCCCACGCCGCGGTGAGCGGATTGCCGTCCAGCGCCTGGTACTCGCAGCGGGTGCGCTGCTGTTCACTCAGCAGCCGGGTGCCGAACCCGCCGCGGCGTTCCCGGGCGGGTTTCGCCGTACCGGACTGGGCCGTCGTCTTTTTCGTGGTCCGGTCGGACTTCCCCGATTTCTGGGTTTTCGCCGCGCTCGCCGGGGGTGCGGGGTGGCGTAGCCGGGGGCTCATTCGCCCAAGCCCCGTGGCGTGGAGGTCATTTCCGGTAGCAGCACCCCGGCGCCGAGGGCGGCGGCGAAGGCGGCGGCCTGGTAGCGGTAGCAGCGGCGGATCTTCAACCGTGCCTGCGACGACAGATCCTTCGTGATCGCCTCGAGCGCGGGCTCATCCGCGCCGAGACGCTCGGTCACCGAGACCAGTGCCGCGAAGCGGGTGACGCCGTGTCCGCCTGCTTGTTCCTTGCGGGCCTGTTCGGTGGATTCGCGGCGCATGGTCGCGGTCGCGGACCCGACACCCCGCTGGGTCTGCTCGGCCACCAGGGCGTTCTTGTAGTCGTCATCCACGATCTGGGCGGCGTCACCGGAGTTGTGGGGCCGGTAGACGAGCGCGACGCGTTTGCGCTGCACCTGGTCGTTCGGCGCGATGAGTCGTTGCAGGACCCGTTCGCGCACCACACCTTCCGGCGCGCCGTCCATCTCCCACGTCACCGTCACCGTGCCGTCGTGGATGAGCCGGTTGACCTTCTGATCGTGGTGGATCGGTCCCGCGTCGTTCCAGGTCAAACCATGGGATTCGCCTGCTTCGGCGGCCGCTTCGAGGTCGGCTTCCGCCGCCGGATCCCACGCGCGCCGCATGAGCGCGATGACTTCCTCGCCTGTCATCGGCCGCGCCCGCACCCCGGCATCGGCGAGGGCGGCCACGATCAGCGGCAGGCGACGGCCGATCTCTTCGGCCTGCTCGGCGGGATCCTTGCGCCGGGCGGGGGTGGTGGCTTTGAACGAGACGGAGCACCAGGATTCGGTGCGCACCGATTCGCTCGGCAGCATCTCGGCCAGCTGCGCCATCATCGCTCGCGCCGGAGCCGGAGCGGAGTCGAGGGTGAGCCGGTTGACCTCGCACGCGAGCCGGTTGCCGGTCTCCGGGAGTGAATCCACCACCGCGGTAATGGCTTCCACGTCCGGCTTCTCCCCCAACGTCGCCAACAACTGCGACCAGGAGGCCACCCATTCATCGACCCGGTCCTGATCGACCGCGCGAGCACCTTGCGGCCAGGTACGGATGAGGACGGTGTAGAGGTGATGAGAGGGCATGTGGACCATGCCGAAGCGGTATCCGGCGGAGTCGATGCCTTCGTAGAGTTTCGAATTCGCCATCAGGCCAGGCAGTTTCGCGGTGCCGAGGCGGGAGAAGACGCCCGCCATGTAGAAGTTCTCCCGCCGCCTCCAGGCGCGTGACCAGTTGACCATGAGAAGACCTCGCTCGTATCCGGTGCGGCCACCCCGGCTGTGGGCCAGCGGGGCGAGCACGACGATTTCGATGACGATTGCCACCGCCGCGACCTGTAGCCCGGCGACCATGACCAACAGCAGCGCGATCACCACCGCCACGAACGCCGCGACGGAGACCGACCAGCCCAAACCCCACATGCCTTCGCGCCGCGGGCGCGTCCATTGCCCGTAGGTGCGTTCGACCTGCTCGTTCGTGTTCATCGCGGCACCGCCGACCGACCGGCCCCGGTAGCGCGCGCGACCGGTTCGCTCCCGGCCGACACCATCGAGTTCATGCCGCGCGCCGCGGCACAACCGAGGCCATGTCCTCCACGAGCTGGGTCGCCACCTCAAAGCGGGCCACGCCTATCTGCGGCTGACGGTCGAATTCTACGCCGATCCC
>NZ_JBSGBY010000073.1:0-20465 GCF_053601505.1 Nocardia sp. NPDC004722 | reverse complement strand
CGGCCACAATGGCGATGCCCAGCGCGCCGCCGATTTCCCGCGCCGTCTCTACCATGCCGCCTGCCAAACCGCTGACCTGCTCCGGGATTCCGATGAACGCGGCGACCTGCAGCGACGCCTGCGACAGTCCGATCCCGATTCCGACCGCGACGAAGCCGGGGAACAGGTCCGGCCAGTACGCGGCGTGTACGGGTATGCGGGCGAGCCAGAGCAGTCCGGCCGCCGCGACGCCCTGCGAGAGCGCCAGCGTCCATCCGGCGCCGAGGCGGGTGAGCAGGACGGGCGCGATCCCGGCGGCCGCCACCACCGCGGTCGCCGCGATCGCGAGATAGGCGACCCCGGTACGCAGGGCCGAGTATCCCAGCGCCTGCTGCATGAGCAGCGACGCCTGGAAGATGGTGGCGAAGAAGGACGCGAACACCAGCGCCGCCACGATATTCGCGGCATTGAGGGTGGGCCGCCGGAACATCGACAGCGGCACCAGCGGCGACGCCGAGCGATATTCGATGGCGGCGAACGCGGCCAGCAGCGCGCACCCGGCCGTCAGGAAGCCGAGCGTGATCCCCGACGTCCAGCCGTGGTCGACGCTCTTGTTGATGGCGTACACGAGCGCGGTGAGCCCGGCGGTCACCGTGACCGCTCCGGCGGAGTCGAACGGCCCCCGGTGGATCTTGCGGTCGGCGGGAACATATTTCGTGATCAGCGTGAGCAGGCCGACCACGATCGGAACATTGACGAAGAAGATCCACTGCCAGCCGGGCCCTGCCGTCAGCGCGCCACTGACCACCACCCCGACCGAGGCGGCACTGCCGCCGGCGGCGCCGAACACGCCGAGCGCCTTGTTGCGGGCGGCTCCCTCGGGGAACGTCGCGACGAGTACCGCCAGTGCGGCCGGGGCGGCGAGCGCCGCGCCCACCCCCTGCACCGCCCGCGACGCGACGAGCGGGGCGAACGACCCGGACAGCCCGGCCGTCAGCGAGGCGCCGGCGAACAGCGCCAGGCCCAGCGACAGCATCCGGCGGCGGCCGAGCAGGTCTCCGAGACGACCGCCGAGCAGCAGCAGGCCGCCGAGCAGCAGACCGTAGGTGATCACCACCCATTGCAGGTCGGCGGCGGCGAGGCGCAGATCGGATTGGATCGACGGCAGCGCGACGTTCACGATCGCGATGTCGAGCGTGACGATGAATTGGACGCCGCACATCAGGGCGAGGATCGCCCCGGGTTTCGCGGCCGGACCCGGCCGCACCGGTGGGGCGGATTGCTGGGCCGGGGAAGGTGACTGCCCGGCCGCGGAATGCGTGTGATTGACCATGCTTCCGACAACCGGCCGGGCACGAAAAACTCGTCGCGACAACGTTTCCCGGGACGCGACGAGTTTCCGGGACCGGCACGGTCGTGGAAGGTATGTGTTCTGAGGAAGCGTCCGGACCGGTGCTCATGGTGCTCACCGGTGAACCGGACGAGAGCCGCGCGTCGGCATGGTGCGCCCGGATCCGTGCGCTGCGCGCCGACGGGCACACCGTGATCGCGTGTGATGTGAACGGGATATCGGGCTGCGCGGCCACGGTGCTCCAGGCGCTGGCGCGAATTGCCCTGACCGCCAGGCAATCCGGTTGCCGGATCGTCCTCGTCGACGCGGACGATCGGGTGCGGTTCCTGCTCGAGCTGGCCGGGCTGCGCGAGGTGTGGGGCAGTGGCGGACCGGAAGGCGGGTGAGCGGCCGTCAGTCGAGTTGCTGCGGCAGCCCGAAGATCTCGAACAGTTCGGGCTGAATGAAGGTGTGCAGCGCCACGATCGCACCGTCGGAGCACTCGACCACCTGGATGGCGAAGGCCGTGGTGCGCCCCTCGAGCTCACGGTAGATGGCGACGGCCGGGCAGCCGTTGGCCTCGATCGGCAGCAGCCGTGCGGGGCGGCATTCCCCGCCCGCGCCACCCAGCCAGTCGCGGAACGACTCCCGGCCCGACAGCCAGAACGCCACCGGCGGCATATCGACGACCGCGTCTTCGCGCAGCAGCGACACGATGCCGTCGATGTCGAATCGCTCGAAGGCGGCGATATAGCTTTCGAGCAGGTCGGTGTCGATCGGATCGGACCCCGCCGCCGGGCGCGCCTGGGCCAGCGCTGCGCGCGCCCGGCGCAGCATGCTGTTGACAGCATCCGTGCTGAGGCCGAGCAATTCGGCCACCTCGGCGGCCCGCCAGCACAACACATCACGCAGGATAAGCACGGCGCGCTGACGCGGCAGCAGGTACTGCAAGGCGGCGACGAAGGCGAGCCGCACCGATTCACGCGATTCGGCCCGCGTGGCGGGATCCGCCGTCGCGCTGGTCGGGAACGGTTGCACCCAGGTCGATTCCGGCAGCGGCGCACCCAGCTCACCGTGCGGGTCGGCCGCGGCGGCCAGGTCCATCGGCAGCGCCCGCCGCCGCCGATCCGCGATGGCGTCGATGCAGACATTGGTCGCGATGCGATAGGTCCACGGCCGCAGCCCCGCCGGATCCTTGAGCCGGGCCGCGGACCGCCACGCCCGCATCATCGTCTCCTGTACCGCGTCCTCGGCCTCGAGCGCCGAGCCGAGCATGCGGTAGCAGTAGGACAGCAGCGCCGGTCGCAGTGCCACCAGCGACTCTTCCAGCGCGGGCACGGCGAGTGCGGAGGTCTGACTCATGCGATCGCTCCTCGAGGTCACGGCGCCGGTGCCCTCGCACACAACGCCTTCCACGATTGAGACCGCTGCGGACTCCGAAACTCGTCGCGATCGGTCACGCCGGGGTGGCGCTCACACCGCCGCGCCCGAGGTGAGCTTGGCGCGGCGCAAGGCGCGCAGTTCGTCGGCGCGGGGGTCGGCGACCTCGTGGGATTCGGGGCTGTCGAAGACCCGCACGGTCCGGGTGGCGGGCTCGAAGCGGGACCAGCCCGGGTCGCCGCAGGTGGCGAAGCGGACCCAGGCGCGATGCGTTTCGTCGGCCAGGCGTTGTGGGGGAGTGGGGCCGAGCAGGGCGTGTGCGGTGGCGAGTTGGTCGAACACGAACGGGATCTCGACCACGTGGCAGGCGCCCAGGTCGGCAATGCCGGAGCGCCAGGCGAATTCGTAGACGTACGCCGGGTTACCTACCGCGGCACTGGCTTCCGCGATCCGCATGACATCGTCACGGAAGACGTGGTCGGTCAGCACGGCGGCGAACACGTCCGCGGGACCGGCCTGCGGGCGATTGGCGACGTAGCGGTCGGCGACCGCGGGATCCAGGCCGTAGCGGGCCAGCAGCGGCCGCAGCGTGTGCTCGGTGATGGCGGCGGCCAGGCCGGTGGGGAAGGTGAAGAATCGGAACTCCTCCGCGGTCCAGCCGGTGAGCAGCGGCACCGTCCGATCCGGTGCGGCGGCAAGGACATCCACCGGGCGGTCCGGGACGATATCGCCGTCGATCATCGGGAAGAAGCTCATCAGGCCGAGCCCGTTGGCGATGATCGACGCACCCCAGCGTTGCGGGTCCGGGTCGGCCGCCAACTCCAGGGCGAGCGCGTCCTGGGCGGCGCGTAGCTCGTCCGCGCCGAGCGCCCCGAAGGCCGCCACCGTCGGTTCCAACCCGAGCAGATCGGCGAGCTGCCGCGCCACCTTGTCCGCGTCCTCGGCGGTCGCGACCGCGGAACCGTTGGCGCTCTGCGCGATCGCGCGCCGGAACAGCCCGCGCGCCCGCGGCGACGCCAGCAGCGCGACCACGCTCATGCCGCCCGCGGATTCGCCGAAGATCGTGACATTGCCGGGATCGCCACCGAAGGCCGCGATATTGTCGCGCACCCATTCCAGCGCGCAGATCTGGTCGCGCAGGCCGCGATTGGACGCGGAACCTGGAATATTCGCGAAGCCCGAGATGCCGAGCCGGTAGTTGATCGACACCAGCACCACGCCGTCGCGAGCGAAAGCGGTGCCGTCGTAGATCGTGCGCGCGTTGGAGCCGCGGGTGAACGCGCCACCGTGAATCCACACCAGCACCGGCAGGCCGCTCGCGTTCTCCGGTGCCCACACGTTCACGTGCAGGTACTCGTCGCCGGGAATCCCGTCGCTGCCCAGCAGGGCGTGAATCGGCGGCGGATACGGCGATTGCACACAGGTGGGCCCGAATTCGATTGCCTCGCGCACCCCGGACCAGGCCGCCACCGGCCGGGGCGCCTCGAACCGGGCGGGCCCGACCGGCGCGGCCGCGTACGGAATACCGAGGAAACGGGTGACACCGCCCGAGCTCGAACCTCGAACCTCACCGCCGGTGACGGTCACGATCTCTGCCATGTGAACTCCTTTGCCGGACTCCACTATCGCGCAGAGATCGCCGGGCGCGGGCCGGATCAGAGGCCGTCGAGCTCGGCGAGAATGTCGAAGGCTTGCTCGGCGGTGCGGTGCTGCACGTCGATCTCGGCATCGATCGCCGGTGCGAGATCAGGATTCCGCAGCGCCAGGCCGTTGGCGAAAATGGTGGTGTTGGCCCCGACATCGGCGGCGACGAGCAGCGGCTTGGTGGCCACGCCCTTGCCGAGCACGCGATCGAGGCCCTCGCCGAAGAAGTAGAACCGCCACAGCGGGCCCATATTGGCGGCGTAGGTGGAGTCGGTGCGCTCGGTGATCTGGTCGCCGGTCTCGGCGATACTCGCCACGATCTTGAAATAGTCTGCGGCATCCGACGGATTGGATTCGGCCTCGGCCACCGCGCGGGGCAGATCGACGACCAGGTGAGCGTTATAGCCCGCCAAGGCGACCCGGGCCGGGGTAGCGGCGCAATCGGCGGCGAGCGCGAAGTAGTTGGCCCAATGCGATTCCGGTGTGCCGCCGGTGAATTGGGTGTGCACATTGTCGAGGTAGCGACGCAGCAGATCGAAGCTGAGCCGATGCGCGTACTCGGAGTCGTTGAACGCCTGTGGATCCCGCTGCAACGGCATGACCGCGGCGTACTCGACGGTGTCCAGGCCGGATGCGAAGGTGCCGCGCCGATCGGCGTGCTGCTCGTAGATCTCGGTAATGCGGTGATCGCGCGCGACCGCATCCTCCAGCCTTGCCAACGCACTGTCCTCGGCGAGGGTGCCGGTGTCGGAGAGCCGGGCGATCTCCTCGTTCTCGGCGGCCGAGAGGGTCGGCGCACACGAGGTTTCCGAGGGCTCGGCGGCAGCCGTCGCGGGCGTGAGGACCGCGACGGTCGTCAAGGACAGTGCGGCAAACGAGGTCGCAAGTACATTGTGCACGATGAAAGTTGTAGCACTGATCCTTCGGCGTCGCATGATCGACACGGTTGACGGTGTCCGGCCAGGTTCAGGCCCACGGCAATTCGGCGCGAGTGCGCCAGAAGACCTCGGCGGGCTCGGCGAGGGCGGTGAGCTCGTTCAGATCGTCGGCGCTGAGATCGAGCCCGATGGCCGTCAGGTTGGAGGTCAGCTGCTCCGGTGTCGCGGCACCGGAGAGCACGATGTCGGCCCAGGGTTGCGCGGCGGCAGCGGCCAGCGCCAGCGCGTCGCGCGTGACGCCGAGCCGATCCGAAACGGTACGCAGGACGGCGGTGTCGGGTCCGATGGCGTTGCGGTCGGCGAGGCGTCCGTTGGCCATGGCTTCTTTCACCACGACCAGCCACCCCGCCGAATGTGCCTCGGCCAGAGCCGATCCCACGGACGGCTCGAGCAGGTTCCAGGTGGATTGCACCGCCGCGAACAGCGGGCGGCCGTCGACGGTGATGTCCAGGGCCGCGCGCAGGACCTGCGACTGCGCGGGCCCGCTCGTGGACAGTCCGACCCTGACACCTTCCGCGGCCAGCGCCGCCAATCTCGCGTGCAGACCCGCGTCGGTGAGGGCGGGGCTGCCGGGCGTCACCGAATGCACCAGATAGACATCGAGATGCTCGCCCAATCGGGCTCTGGTCTCCCGGATCTGG
This sequence comes from Nocardia sp. NPDC004722, assembly GCF_053601505.1. NCBI lineage: Bacteria > Bacillati > Actinomycetota > Actinomycetes > Mycobacteriales > Nocardiaceae > Nocardia > Nocardia sp. NPDC004722. The sequence continues at coordinate 14,553 of NZ_JBSGBY010000073.1, read as the reverse complement.
CGGTCGAACACCGCCACCGCGTGCTCCTTGACCTCGTGCACGGGCACCCCCGAGGAGCGCCAGTCGGCGGTATAGGTGTAACCCCATTTGCTGCCGATCACCGCGTCGGCAGTGACTTCGGGCCGCGCCCTCAACCACTCACCGACGAACTCCTCCGCCCGCCCATAAGACCGAGCAGTATCGAAGTACCGCACCCCCGCCGCCCACGCCGCATCGAGCAGCAGATGCGTCCGCGCCCGCATAGCCTCCACCGTCCGCTCACCCGGCAAATCGAGATCCCGCCCGAGCGTGATGTACCCGGGCCGCCCCACCGCAGCCGTCCCCAACCCGATCCGCGCCCGCGACGACTCGCTACCGGATCCGAATCCACCGGCGTCCATAAATCTCCCTTCGTCTTCCCCCGATCGTTCCCCCAGCGTTCCACGCAAGATCAAATCGCCCGGCGCGGGCCCGCTCAGCCGTCAGTGGGCGATGATCGGGGTGCCGGGCGGGGGTTTGGGGAGGAAGGCGGGGATCAGGAGGGTTACCAGTAGGCCGCCGATGAGGAAGATCCAGGCTGCGCACCAGAAGGTGGTGGTGTAGCCGTGTACCTGGGCTTGGGTCAGCAGGGTTGGGGAGGGGGCGTGGGAGGTTGCGTAGGTGCGGGTGGCGTCGGTGGCGATGGTGGTGAGGACGGCGATGCCGAGGGAGCCGCCTACCTGCATGACCGCGTTCACCAGGGCGGAGGCTGCTCCGGCGTCGCGGTTGTCGATGCCGGCCGTCGCGCCCTGGAAGGCGACCGACATGACCGCGCCGATGCCCAGGCCCAGCACGGTCAGGCCGGGCAGCAGGTGTGCGGTGTAGGTGCTGGTCGGGCTGGCTCCGGTGAGCCAGACCATTCCCGCCGCCGAGATCGCGAAGCCCAGTGAGACAGTGACTTTCGCGCCGATGCGTTGCAGCAGCGGCACTGCGGCGGCGGCCGAGACGATGGTGGTGGTGACCATCGGCATGAACGCGACACCGGCCTTCAGCGGGGAGTAGCCCAGGATCGTCTGCAAGTAGTAGATGAAGAAGAGGAACACCGCGAACATGCCGACCGCGATCAATGCCACCGCGAGATACGAACCGGCGCGGGCGGGATCGAGCACCACGCGCGGCGGCAGCAGGGGATCGGTGGCGCGGGACTGCCAGGCCGCGAAGGCCGCCACCAGCACGACACCCGCGCACAGCAGGCCGAGCGTCACCGGATCGCCCCAGCCGTGATCGGTCGCGCGCGAGAAGCCGCCGACCACACCGAACAGGCCCGCGCTGATCAGCAGCACACCCGGGATGTCGAGACGTGGCCGCCGCGTGGGGGTTTCGCGAGGCAGCGTCAGCAGCGCGCCGAGGATGCCGACGACGGCGAACGCCAGATTGATGTAGAGGGCCCAGCGCCAGGAGGCCCATTCGGTGAGCGCGCCCCCGAGCAGCAGCCCGATCGCGCCGCCCACCGCGGAGATCGCGCTGAACAGGCCGTAGGCCCTGGCGCGTTCGGCCGGGTCGGTGAAGGTGGCGGCTACCAGCGCCAAGGCCGCGGGGGCGAGCAGCGCGCCGAAGAGTCCCTGCCCGATCCGCGCGGCGACCAGGGTGACGAAGTTCGGCGCCAAACCGCCGACGGCCGAGGCGATTCCGAAGCCGAGCAGGCCGACCACCAGGGCCCGGCGGCGGCCCAGTAGATCACCGAGCCGCCCGCCGAGCAGCAGCAGGCTGCCGAAGGTGAGCGCGTAGCCGGTCATCACCCACTGCCGGTCCACATCGGCGAAGGCGAGTTCGCGCTGTGCCGCGGGCAGGGCGACGTTCATGACCGTCACGTCCAGCGCGACCATCAGCTGGGCGACGCCGAGGACGGCCAGCGCCCACCAGCGGCGCGCCGGGGCGGCCGGGATCTCCGGCGGGACGGGCACGCCCGCCTCGGTCGATTCGCTCGTGTTCGCCATCCCGGCAGTCCTCCACGCAGATAGTTGCTATGCCAAGAAATATTGATGGCATACCAACTAAAATGCAAGACGGGGTCGGATCGCCGCCGGTCACGCCCCATATACTGAATGGCATGTCAACTATTCGAGCGGGGGCCGGGGAACTCAACCAGATGGTTGTGCACATGAACCGGGCCTATTGGCTGGTCACCTCCGCTCTGCTGCGCCGGCTCGGGCTCTATGCCGGGCAGGAGTTGCTGCTCATGCAACTGTGGGAGCAGGACGGGCAGTCGCAGGCCGATCTGGCCAAAGCGCTCAGGCTGGATCCGTCCACGGTCACGCGCACCGTGCGCAGCCTCGAGCAGCAGGGACTGCTGGCCCGCACGCCGTCGCCGGTGGACCGCCGCGCCACCGTGGTCTCGCTCACCGACGAGGGCCGGGCCCTGCGCGAGAAGGTGGAATCCACCTGGTCGGAGCTGGAAGGCATTCTCACCCAGGGCATGTCGCAGCGTCAGCGCGACGACCTGTTGCGGCTGCTGCGCCGCGTCGAGAACAACCTCACCGCCGCGGGAGAAACCCTGCGCCTGGACGGCTGAGCGTCCGGCGGATGACGGATGCGGTAACGGATGCGGCCGGGCGCGGCGCATCCCTATCGTCCGTCCGATGGATATCGGGATGCGGGCGGGACCGGTGGCGGCCGTCGTGGCCTTGGTGATCAGTTGCCTGCTCCTGCTCGGATGCGAGCCCGGCCAACCGAACTCCCATCCGATCCCGATCGAATCGCTGCCCTCCGCACCGTCGCCGAGACCACCGGCCACCTGCGCGCCCACCGACGCGAAGGCGCCGCAACCCCACCCCAGCCGAAGCTGGCTCACACCACCGGCGCGTTGAAGGTGTCGGTGCCCAGGACGCTCAAGAGCGTCAGCTTCTCGTGGTCGTCGGTGCCCGGTGTCGCTGTGAAGATGAGCAGGGATTGGGATTGGTCCGGGTCCTGCAAGGTCTGGCAGAACAGGTCGATGCGCCCGACGTGGGGGTGGACGAAGCGTTTGGCGTGGTTCCACCGCAGTCCGACCTCGTGCCGGTTCCACAACCTCGCGAACTCCGCGCTGTCGTGGGCCAGTTTCGCGACCAGGCGGGCGGCCGGGGAGCGGGGTCCGTCCTTGGCGGTCGCGGCCCGCAGGAGCGCGACATTGATTCGACCGTTGAGATCGTGGTCGTCGGCGAGATACCGCTCGCGGGCGGCCGGGTCGGTGAACCAGCGGTAGGGCGCGCTGCGGGAGGCCCCGGTGTAGCGGGTCTGTTCGCCGAGCAGCGCCACGGCGGGCGGTGTCTGCAGCAGGGTTTCGCCGAGCGGACCCATGACCTGCGCCGGAGTGTCCTGCAAGCGGTCGAGGATGCGTAGCAGTCCCGGGCTGACGTGCTCGGTGCGCAAACGCGTTCGCGGAGAACGATATCCGCACAGCAGGAACAAATGGTCGCGTTCGTCGGGGGTGAGCCGCAGGCCGCGGGCGATCGCGGCGACCATCTGCTGCGACGGCTGGGGTCCGCTCCCGCGTTCGAGCCGGGCGAGGTAGTCGGCGGACATCCCGCACAGCTCGGCCACTTCTTCTCGCCGCAGCCCGCTGGTGCGTCGGCGCGATCCGCGGTGCAGGCCCACGTCCTCCGGCTGTAGCGCTGTTCGCCGGGCCCGCAGGAAAGTCCCCAACGCGATGCGGTCCAGGGTCTGTGCCATGTCTCTCCCCGCGGCTGTCCGCCACCGTCGCGAATTGCTGTCCGCCCCATCGTCGCAGCGGCGAGCGGGCGCAGCCACTGACTGGGAGTCAGTGGCTGCGCGGGTCCTTCCTGCCGGGCGGCGCGGTGTCTTCAACTGTTGGAGCAAGGACATCGCCACCAGTGAGAGGGAAAGGGCCCATGGCTGATTGGACAATGGCTGACCTGCCGGACATGTCCGGAAAGACAGTCCTCATCACCGGAGCCGGGAGCGGCCTCGGCCTGATCACCGCCCGGGAGGTGGGTCGGGTCGGTGCGCGGGTCGTACTGGCGGTGCGCGATACGGACAAAGGTCGCCGAGCGATCGCCGGGCTACCGGGGCACTACGAGCTGCGGCGTCTGGATCTCACCGACATGGAATCCGTGCGGCGCTTCGCCCACGAGTGGACCGGTGAGCTGAACATTCTCGTCAACAATGCAGGGGTCATGGATATCCCGGCGGCGCGGACGGCAGCGGGCTTCGATGTGCAGACGGCGACCAACTACCTCGGGCCCTTCGTGCTGACCAATCTGCTGCTACCGCATCTGAGCGAGCGAGTGGTCAGCGTCACCAGCCAGCTGCACCGCCAGTCGAAGCTGAAGGTAGACGACTTGGATTGGCGTGCAAGGGATTACCGGCGGATGGACGCTTACCGTGACTCCAAGCTCGCCCTGGTGCTGTTCTCCCTGGAATTGCAGCGACGGCTGACTGCGTCGGGCAGTCCGGTGAAATCGGTGCTCGCCCACCCCGGTATCGCGACGACCGCTCTGGCCGCGCACTCGTCCGCCAACATCATCAACCGCTTCGGATTCCTGCTCAACGACCCCGAACACGGGGCCTTGCCCGTTCTGTACGCGGCGACCCAGGATGTGCCGGGCAATGCCTATGTCGGCCCTGACGGTTTCGGCAGCATCAAGGGTTATCCAATCGTGCGCAAGCCGAGCCGGGCCGGGTTGGATCAGGCCGCCGCGTCCGCGCTGTGGCAGGCGACCGCGGCGCTGACCGGAGTCGGCTAGGTCGCGCCGCGCTCACGCGTCGCGGGTACTGCCCGGGCGGAGGTGACCGTCGGCGTCGAGTTCGGCGAGCACGGCGGGCAGGCCGACCGAGAGCATCCGGCGACGGACCCGGCCCAGCAGGGCGGACAACAGCAAGCCGCCGACGCCGGTGTAGCCGGTGTGGTCGTAGGTGAAGCGAGTGCCCGTGTCGCGGGGCTCGAGCCGATAGGTGACGGTGGTGAGCTGTCCGCCCTCACCGCTGGTCCAGCTGTACCGCAACAGCTTCGGGGCATCGATCTCGAGGATCTGGCAATCGACGATGCCGTTCCAGCCGGGCGTCGGCTTGCCGATGAACTGGAATCGGGCGCCCGGTTCGGAGCGGAAGCCGACGGGTCGGCCGCCCCGGCCGGTGGCGGTCCACAGCGGGACCAGCGCCGGGTCGGTGACGGCCTGCCAGACCTGGACCGGGGTGTAGGGGTAATCGCGAACGATATGGATGTCGCCCATGGGGTAGCTCCTGACGAGATGTCCGGAATTTTTCCGTGACTGTAAAACAGTATCAAGAAAAGTTCAGTCGCTGTAGTAATATCGCTTCATGGCTGGTCAGGGCGTGCGTGAACCGAACTCCGGGGAAGGTCTACGGGAACGGAAGAAGCGGTTGACGCGACAGCGGCTGTCGGACGCCGCGACCCGCATGTTCGTCGAGCGAGGGTTCGACTCGGTCACGGTGTCGGAGGTCGCCGCGGAGTGCGGGGTTTCGGAGAAGACGGTGTTCAACTACTTCCCGTGCAAGGAGGCACTCGTCTTGGACCGCCTCGAACCCGCCGTCGACGCGATCCGTGACGGACTGGCCGCCCCCGAAAACCCACCCGTGGCCACTCTCGTGCGGATTCTCGAGTGCGAGATACGCGGCATCACCGGCATGCTCACCTCCGGCGGTCCCGAGGCGGCCACCCGGCTGCGCCGCTTCGGAGACCTCTTGCGCGGCACCGCATCCCTGCGCGCCTACCAGAACGACATGATGGAGCGCTTCACGGCGATGACGGCCACGGTTCTCGCCGCCCGCGCCGGCCTGGCACCCGACCACCCGGAACCGCAGATCGCGGCCCACGCCCTATTGGGTCTGTGGCGGGTGCAAGCCGACAGTCTGCATCGCCACCTCGTCGCCGACCACCCGCCGGGGCGGCTGGCCGACGCGGTCCTCGCCGATGTCCGCCGGGCGGCCCGGCTGATCGAAAACGGTCTCGCCGCATGGGATCCGGTGCGCTGACCTCGACACCCCGCATCCTCGGCCGCCGAATCCCTTGTCACCGTTGCCCGTCCGCGAGCGCTCGCGCGCGCGGTTCGGGCACTCCCAGCATGAGCAGGCTGGTGATGGTTGCGGCGCGGGCGTCGACGGTCTGGTCGGAGCGGTGGTTGTCCGCGATGGAGAACACCGCGGCGTAGGCGAGCTGGCTGAGGATGTCCGCGGGCAGGTGTCGGCCGAATGCCTCGGTGTCCTGGCCGCGTCGCACGAGATCGGCGAGGATCTCGTCGACCGGTCCCAGCAGGGCGTGAATCTCCGCGCCGTATTCGCTGCGTCGAAGCGTCAGCAGGATTCGGTACCGATGCGCCAAAGGCCATACGCGGTCGATGAATTCGACCCAGGCCGCCTCGGGCGCTGCGTCGGCGGGGTCGACCTCGGTGAGTGCGGTGACGATCTCGCCCACCGCCTGTTGCGTGAGGGTTCGCACGAGATCGGCGCGGGTGGGGAAGTGGCCGTAGACGGTGCGGCGGACCACGCCGGCCGCGGCGGCGATATCGGCCATGCTGGCGTCCGGGTTCTTTCCCAGCGCCTCGAGCGCGACATCGAGGATGAGACTCCGGGTGTCGTTCACCGAGCGCGCCCGGGCGGATTCGATCTGCACCACTCGCTCATCATTGCACACTGGTGTGCAGTGAAGTAGATTGCACATCAGTGTGCAATGCACACCGGTGTGCAGCAAGAGTTCAGGAGAACACGCCATGACCGCATCGACGTCCGCGAACCCGAACCTCCTCCGGCCCTTCACCGTCGCGATCCCCGACTCCGAGATCGACGACTTGAAGCGGCGACTGGCGAGAACGCGATGGCCGGATCCGGAAACCGTCCCCGACTGGTCGCAAGGCGTCCGCTCGGAGAACGCCAAATCATTGATCGGCTACTGGGAGCGAGAGTACGACTGGCGTCGAATCGAGTCGCAGCTCAATGGCTTCCCGCAATTCATGACCACGATCGATGGACTCGATATCCACTTCATCCATGTCAGGTCGTCGAATCCGAACGCGATGCCGCTGCTGCTCACCCACGGATGGCCGGGTTCGATCGTCGAATTCCTGAAACTGATCGGTCCGCTGACCGACCCGGTGGCGTTCGGCGGAGACATCGAGGATTCCTTCGACGTGGTCGTCCCGTCGCTGCCGGGGTTCGGGTTCTCCCAGAAGCCGACCGAGACCGGGTGGACCGTTTCTCGTATCGCTTCCGCGTGGGTGGAACTCATGAGCCGACTCGGCTATGAGAACTGGGTCGCTCAAGGTGGCGATTGGGGCGCCGTCGTCACCTCCGCCCTCGGGGCCATGCGGCCCGAGGGTCTGCGCGGAATCCACTTGAACACCCAATACGTCTATCCCGCACGGATTCCCGACCGGCTCTCGTCCGAAGAGCGGTACGCGGTCGAGACTCTCGCGCACTACACTGGTGATCTCGGTGGATCGAACCACCTTCAGGCCACCAGACCCGAGACCGTCGGATTCGCTCTCGCCGACTCCCCGGCGGGCCAAGCGGTCTGGATCTACGAGAAATTCCAATCCAAGACGGACAATCACGGGCTCGCCGAGGACGCCCTGGGCATCGATGACATGCTGGACGTGATTTCGCTCTACTGGTTCACCAACAGCGCCGCGTCCTCGGGCCGCATCTACTGGGAGAACAGGTCGGCCAGCCTCACCGGCCCGAAACTCACACTGCCGGTGGCGGTCACGGTGTTCCCGCGCGACATCCCGCACCCGCCGCGCAGCTGGATCGAGAACACGTACACCGACCTGATCCACTACGGCGAGGCCGACAAGGGCGGTCATTTCGCGGCCCTCGAGCAACCCGAGATCCTGATCGACGAAATCCGCACCGGCCTGCGCGGTCTGCGCTCCTGAAACGAGAAACCGGTCCGAATCCGTGTTCGCGGTGCGGGAGCTACGTGGCGATTCCATGGCCGGAATCGCGGTATTCATGGCGCGATGAGAGGGGCGCACGGCGTACCCGGTCGCGCACACTGTTGCAGCGGCGGCCACACAGAACCTTTGTGGCCCAGCCGGTTCCGGCTGTCCGAATGCGGGCCGCGCAATGACCCATCCGATCCCGAGGAGTTCCCATGCCTGTCATCACCACGCCGGACGGCGTCGAGATCTACTGCAAGGACTGGGGTCAGGGGCAGCCCATCGTGTTCAGTCACGGCTGGCCCTTGTCCTCCGACGACTGGGACGCGCAGCTGATGTTCTTCCTGTCGCACGGGTTCCGGGTTGTCGCCCACGATCGGCGCGGGCACGGCCGGTCCGCGCAGGTCGCCGACGGGCACGACATGGACCACTACGCCGACGATCTGGCCGCGGTCGTCAACCATCTCGATCTCACCAACGCGGTGCATGTCGGCCACTCCACCGGCGGCGGTGAAGTCGTGCGCTACCTCTCGCGGCATGGACAGGACCGTGCGGCCAAGGCAGTGCTGATCAGCGCGGTGCCGCCGATCATGGTCAAGACCGCCGACAACCCTGGCGGACTGGACAAGTCGGTCTTCGACGGCATCCAGGAGCAGGTCGCCACCAATCGATCCGACTTCTTCCGCACCTTCGCCGAGGGACCGTTCTACGGCTACAACCGCCCCGGCGCACAGCCGTCGGAAGGCGTGATCGCCAACTGGTGGCGTCAAGGCATGGCCGGTGGCGCGAAGGCGCACTACGACGGCGTGGTCGCGTTCTCCCAAACCGATTTCACCGAAGAACTCACCAAGATCACCATCCCGACCCTGGTCCTGCACGGCGAGGACGACCAGGTGGTTCCGATCGCGGACACCGGCATTCGCTCGGCGGAACTGCTGCCCAACAGCACCCTGAAGACGTATCCGGGCTTCCCGCACGGCATGCCGACCACCGAGGCCGCGACCATCAACGCCGACCTGCTCGCCTTCATCCGCTCCTGAGTTCCGCAGGGGGCCGAACTTCGGCGGCCCCCTGGTTCGCGGTCGCGTTCACAGACCCTGGTCGGACAGCCAGGCGAGCACCGCGTCCGCGACGTCCTTCCAACCGCTGTCCACGGTGAGCGAATGGCCGCGCCCTTCGAACTGCCGCAGTTCGGTGACCGCGGTGGAGTCGCGGTACTGCTTCAGCGTGGATCGGGTCACCACGTCGGGCACCGTATGGTCCTCCAGACCCGAAATGAGCAGCAGCGGACCGCGATTCGAATTGTCGGTGTCCACCTTCGCCTGTGAGTGCAGTACGAAGTTGGCGGCGGCCGCCTGGAACAGCGGGCGGGCCGGGGACGGAATGGTCCAGCGCTCGAACAGTTCGTCGGATTCCTGCTCGGGTACCGCGTTTCCGAACCCGAACCGGAATTCCTTGGCGGTCAGGGAGACCGCCCGGTGCAGGTTGGCCGGGTTGCCCAAGGCCGGTAGGCCGGAACGCAACTGGGCCAGCGGCAGCGGCAACACGCCCTTGATTTGCGCCGGATCGATCGCCACACCCGCGACCCCGCGCCCCTCACCGAGGAGCTTCTCGGTGATCAGGCCGCCGAACGAGTGGCCGATGATGACGGGCGCGGTAGGCAGGCCGTCGATGATCTCCGCGAAATGCGCTGTGGCGTCGTCGATCCCGATGTCGGCGACCGCGTCGGCGTGTTCACGCGCTTCCGCGACCGTGTCGGGCTCACCCGGCCAGCCGGGTGCGATCGGGGCGTATCCGGCGGCGCGGAAGTGCTCGACCCATGGCCCCCAGCTGGTGGCGTGCAGCCACAGGCCGTGAATGAAGACCACCGGGGTAGGCGATTGCGGCATGGCGATCCCTCTCTGCGCGAATGACGGCGACTCCCCGGTCCACTCCAGCACCGACACGCTGGGACTGTCCAAGTCCTATTCGCACCCGATCGATAACCAAAACGTCATAATGGCAGGCGAATACGGAGGCGAGGCCGCGCGTGCGGTCAGGCGGAGGGGACCGTGGACCTGGATCTGCGTTTGCTGCGCTACTTCGTCGTGGTCGCCGACGAACTGCACTTCGGGCGTGCCGCAGCGCGTCTGCACATCAGCCAGCCCGCGCTGTCGAAGCAGATCCGCAAGCTCGAGGAGCGGCTCGGCGAGCGCTTGCTGGAGCGTGACAGCCGCCATGTCAGCCTCACCCGGCGGGGAGCCCGGGTGCTGACCGACGCCAGGGACATGATCGCGCTCGCCGACCGCATCGGCGAACAGGCCATCGAGTCCGACACAGTGCGCATCGCCCACATCTTCGAACTGCAGACGAGTCGCGTCATCGCGGACGCCTTCGCCGCGACCCACCCGGACATCCGGCTCGTCGAGCGCTCACTCGACAGCCTCCGGCAACTCGACGCGCTGCTGGCCAACCGGCTCGACGTCGCGATACTGCGGGTCACCGCGGACATGGCGGCACGGCACCCGACGGGCTGGCGCTTCCACCGCCTGCGCCTGGAACCGATGCGGCTCGTCGGCCGCCCGGGTGATCCGCCACGAAAGTCGGTGTCGTTGTTCGAGCGTCCGGTCGAGGTCTTCGCGGACGCGCCCGCCTCCGGGCTGTACAACGCGCACGGTGAATACCTCACGGCGCTCGAACGCCATACCGGCCGGTCGATGCGCTGGCTCGGGAATCCGGGCACCTTCGGACATTGCCTGGCCGCCGTCCAGCGCGCGAACGACCCGGCCTTCCTGCTCGAATTCGAAAGCTACGCCGTCCGATACGACGAGGCGGGCATCCCGACCCATCAACCCGCCGAACTCCAGCCCTACTACCCGTGGTGCATCGCCTGGCGCGACGAACCGCTCAGCGCGCCGGTCGCGGAATTCCTGCGGGTCGCCGAACAGACCGCCCGCCTGCACGATTGGCACCTCCCGCCGCATCTGGGCGCGCCGCCCTGGCTGCCGCCCGACGAGCCGAGCGATTCCGCGCAGGCCGCGATGACGGCACCCCGATACTCACCGTCATGGACCGCTTGACCGCCGCCGGCACCGGCTCGGTGAAGGAACGGACCGGGTGACTTCGGTCGGCTTCTTCAGCGAACCACCCGGTCGCTCTTAAGCGGGGCGGCCTAGCGTCGGCGCACCGGCTGGGCGAGGTAGGGGAGGGTGCGGTGGTGGTTACCGAGGTGGGGGAGGTCGCTGCGGTCGAGTCGGGGGATGTGCCGGTAAGGTGCGCTGACGCGGAGTCGGACCTGCCGCCGTGGAGTTCGGCGACGCGGGTCGGGTTCCGGTTCGGGGCTTGCTATTTCGGGCTGTTCGGGTTGGTGGGTGTGATCGGATTGCTGCCGATCCTGCTCGCCGGGATCGGGGTCGATACGGGATGGGCTTCGGTGCATCACCTGCTGGGGTGGGCGCGGACGCCGATCGGCTGGACCGCCACCCACATCCTGGGGCTGCGGGTCACCAGTACCCAGGTGGGTAGTGACAGTGGGTTCCAATGGACCGCACTGTTTCTCGTGCTGGTGATCGCCCTGGTCGCCACGGTGGTCTGGTCGGTGCTGGATCGGCGCAGGGTTCGCTACACCCGGTTGTACGCGTGGACGCGGGTGGGGCTGCGGTTCGTGCTGGCGATCGCGATGTTCTATTTCGGGATGGCGAAGGCGATTCCGACGCAGATGCCGTTCGTGCTCAACCGGCTGGTGGAGCCCTTCGGGAACTTCAGTCCCGAGGGCGTGCTGTGGTCGCAGGTCAGTGTGTCGCAGCCGTACGAGATCGCCTTGGGGGCGGCGGAACTGCTGGCGGGGGTGCTGCTGGTGGTGCCGCGAGCGGCGACGGCGGGGGCGCTGCTGTGCGCGGTGGACATGACGCAGGTGTTCCTGCTGAACATGACCTACGACATCCGGCTCAAGACGGTGTCGTCGCAATTTCTGCTGTTGAGCCTGTTCCTGCTGGCGCCGCACGCCCGCCGGGTCTACGCGGTGCTGTTCTCCGACCGTGCCGCGCCTGCCCTGCACCAGGTTGCGCTGTTCGCCTCGGCGCGCGCCAACCGGATCGCGCTGATCGCGCAACTCGTGGCGGGTCTGGTGCTGCTCGGGGTGACCGGTGTGCAGAACTGGCGGCAATGGCAGCATCCGGCACCCGAGCTGTACGGCATCTACGAGGTGGACCACTTCTCCTCGGAAGGCTATGCGCGCGACCCACTGCTCACCGACGAATTGCGGTGGCGGCGAGTCGTTGTCGACCGCCCCTTCCACGTCACCGATCCGGTGGTGCTGACCATCCAGCACATGGACGACTCCTTCGAGATGTACGGCGGCACCATCGACCCGAAGCGGCACTTCATCGATCTGCACCACAGCATCGCCCTGGGCACCTACGCCGAGACCCCGGTCCACGTTCGCCTGAGCTACTGGTGGCCGGGGCCCGGACTGCTCGTCATCGACGCCGACGACTATGCGGGACACCGCATCCACGCCTACTTCAAACAGCTCGACCCGAAGTCGTTCCCCTTGCTCGAGCGTGGATTCAGCTGGGTGCAGGAACAGCCCTACAACCGGTGAGCGTGGTTCACCCGACGGGGATCGCCTCGTGGACCCGATCGAACTGCTTGCGCAGCAGCCGAACCCACGGCGACCAGCGCGCGGGCCGGGCGGGCGGATGCCCCACCGCCGTGGCCGCGCGGTCGAGCAGATCCTCGATCAGCGCGTCGTGCAGCCAGCGGATGGCGAGCGTCCACAACAGCAGACTCTGGGGACCGCGCGCCTCCGCCACGATGAGATGCCTGATCACGCAACCGGATTCGCCCCGGTCGATGAGTTCGAGCGTATGCGTCCCGGCGAACGGCATGCTCGCCGCGAAGGTGAATTCGACGACGCGGCCCGGCTCGTAGGCCGTGCAGTGGTAGCGGATGGCGCCGTGGCCGCCGTCCGCGCCGACCTGCAACGGCCGGTCCAGTATCAGGGGCGGCCAGTGGTCACCGGGCCACACCGGATTGCCGCGTTCGGCCACCGCGTCGAGCAAGACGCCCAATTCCTTCGCCGAGACCGGCAGTTCGCGCTGATGAATGTTCCAGATCATGGGCCCGCCCACTTCCGTACGCTACCGTATGGTTCGGATCCATACGGTAGCGTACGGAAGCGTGGCGGAGAAGAGGCAACGGCTCACACGTGACGACTGGATCACCGCGGCCCTCGCGGCTCTGACCGAGGGCGGCGTGGCCGCGGTCGCCATGGAACCCCTTGCCGCCCGGCTGAACTCGACGAAGGGCAGCGCATATTGGCACTTCGCGAATCGCGACGAGTTGCTGCGCGCCGCCCTTGAGCGCTGGGAGCGTGACGAGACCGAGTCGGTGATCACCCAGGTCGCCGCCGACCCCGACCCGGCCACCGGCCTGCGGACCCTGATGGCCACCGCCATGTCGCACCCGCAGGAGAACCTCGCGGTCACCCTGGCCGGTTCCACCGACCCCTCGGTCGAACCCGTGCTCACGCGAGTCACCAACCGGCGCATCGACTATCTGGCGGAGTTGTTCGCCCGGCTCGGTTTCGACGCCGAGACCGCGCGCAACCGCGCGGTGCTGACGTACACCAGTTACCTGGGCACCGGCCAACTCTGGCGGACCGCCCCGGGCGCACTGCCCGCGGGCGCCGCGGCCTGGAAGTCCTATATCGACGAGATCTGGCGGGCGTTGAGCACGCCCGGTGACTAGCCGCGGGTACGCAGGCCGTCGATGGTCACCGAGATCATCCGGTCGGTCGCCTCGGGCGTGGTGGCCTCGCAGGCGACGCCGATGCCGTGCCCGAAGCGCAGCAGGTCGGCGGGCTCGATATCGGGCCGGATCGCATCCACCGAGCGGGCCGCGTCCAGCAGCAGGGTGGCCGCCTCGGTGATCGCCGCGCGACACAGCTGGAAGGTCGGCGTCTGGCGGTCCATGCCCGCCTTGAGGGTGGTGGCGAGCGCTCGGTTGAGCCGCACCCAGCCCACGTATTCGCGCAGCCACGTCTCGAAAGCCATGTCCGGGGAACTGTTTTCGACCAGCTCGCGGGCGCGGTCGCTCAGCTGCTCGATATTGGAGCGGTAGACCGCCTCGATGAGCACCTCGCGATTGGGGAAGTGCCGGTAGAGGGTGCCGATGCCGACGCCCGCGCGGCGGGCGATCTCCTCGAGTGGCGCGTCCGGGCCGAGTTCGCTGAAGGCGGTCTGGGCGGTGGTCACGATCCGCTCGTAGTTCCGGCGCGCGTCCGCGCGCATCGGCTTGCCCGTCGACGGTGCTTCCACGAACCCTCCACTAGAAAACGGATGGACCCTCCGGATAGGCTTGCGTAAATGGAGGAACCCTCCATATGATAGCTCCATCGGAAACGGAGGATACCTCCGTTTGATTCCCTCTTCTGGAGCGTTCCTTTGTCGACCTCTTTTTCGACCGATGCTGCCGTCGCGGCGACCCGCGACCCGGCCTCCCCGCGCGGACTTCGATCCGGCATCGTGCTCGCCACCCTGCTGACCTGCCAATTGATGATCGTCCTCGACATCACCGTGATGAACGTGGCCCTGCCGCGCATCCAGACCGACCTGCACTTCAGCGCCACCGGCCTGTCCTGGGTGATGAACTCCTACAGCCTCGTTTTCGGCGGACTGCTGCTGCTCGGCGGCCGCGCCGGTGACCTCTTCGGCCGCCGCAC
>NZ_JBSGBY010000072.1:0-20546 GCF_053601505.1 Nocardia sp. NPDC004722 | reverse complement strand
CGGTCAATTCGACATTGCGGGTGGTCCGGGAGAACAACACCACGTCCATCGCGTGCTCGAGCTGTTTGATCTGGGTGCTCAAGCCCTGCTGGGACCTGGAACGACACCGCCTTCGACGTGGACGCCGCCCTGGCGGCGGTCGTCCCGTCCTCGGTGGCGGAGCCGAACACGCTGGTCGCGCTGTTCGAGGCGCAGGCACTGCGGACGCCTGACGCGATTGCCGTCAGCTTCGAGGGGACGAGTCTGTCCTACGCCGAGTTCGGCGCGCAGGTGCATCGCCTGGCCCGCTGGCTCATCGAACGTGGCGTCGGCGCGGAATCGTTTGTGGCGCTGGGTATGCGGCGCTCCATCGATCTCGTGGTCGGCATGTACGCGGTGGCCGTGACCGGCGCCGCCTACGTGCCGCTGGACCCGGATCACCCGGCCGAGCGCATCGAGTACATCCTCGAGACCGCCGACCCGGTCACGGTCCTGACCTCCGGTGAGGATCTGGCCATCGACACCGCGCAGGTGCGCATCGACAAGCTGGAGTTGAGCGCCTATTCGGCGGCCCCGCTGCGCGAGGCGGAACGGCGTGCGCCGCTGCGGGATTCGAATACCGCGTACGTCATCTTCACCTCCGGTTCGACCGGTCGGCCCAAGGGTGTGGCGGTGCCGCACTCGGCCATCGTCAACCGCCTGCTGTGGATGCAGGGCGAGTACGGGCTGACCGCCGACGATGTGGTGCTGCAGAAGACCCCGGCCACCTTCGACGTGTCGGTGTGGGAGTTCTTCTGGCCCTTGCAGATCGGCGCGCGCCTGGCCATCGCCAAGCCGGAAGGCCATCGCGATCCGGCCTACCTCGCGGATCTCATTGCCCGCGAAGGCGTCACGGTCACCCACTTCGTGCCCTCGATGCTCGCGGTGTTCGTGGCCGAGGAGTCGGCCGCGCAGTGCACCAGCCTGCGCATGGTCTTCGCCTCCGGTGAGGCGCTCACGGCCAAGCCGTCGCACAAGCTGCGCGCGCTGACCGGTGCCGAGCTGCACAACCTCTACGGTCCGACCGAAGCCGCCGTCGACGTCACTTACCACCAGGTCGTCGACGCCGACGTGGACTCGGTGCCGATCGGCCGCCCGGTGTTCAACACCCAGGTGTACGTGCTGGATTCGCGACTGCGGCCGGTGCCTGTGGGCGTCGCGGGTGAGCTCTACCTGGCGGGCGTGCAGCTGGCGCGCGGCTATGTGGCGCGCCCGGATCTGTCCTCGGATCGCTTCGTGGCCAACCCGTTCGCCGACGGCGAGCGCATGTACCGCACCGGTGACCTCGTGGTCTGGACCGCGGACGGCGAACTGGACTACATCGGCCGCACCGACTTCCAGGTCAAGCTGCGCGGTCTGCGCATCGAGCTCGGCGAGATCGAATCCGCGCTCACCGCACTGGATTCCATCGCGCAGTCGGTGGTCGTGGTGCGCAGCGACGTGCACACCGGCGATCAGCTGGTCGGCTACGTCATCCCGGCCGCCGGGCAGACCGTCGACGTGGAGAAGGTCCGCGTCGAGGTCGGCGAGCGCGTGCCGTCCTACATGGTGCCGTCGATCCTGATGGTGCTCGACGAGTTCCCGCTCAACGCCTCCGGAAAGCTGGACCGCAAGGCGCTGCCCGCGCCGGTGTTCGAGGCGGCGGTGTTCCGCGCCCCGGTCACCCCGGTCGAGCAGATCGTGGCCGGTGTCTTCGGCGAGATCCTCGGGCTGGAGCGGGTCGGTCTCGACGACGACTTCTTCGCCCTCGGCGGCAACTCGCTCATCGCCACCCAGGTGGCGGCGCGCCTGTCGGCCGCGCTGGACGCCCACCTGGGCGTCCGCGAGATCTTCGAGGCGTCGACCGTGGCCGCGCTCGCGGCCCGCGCCGAAACCCATTCCGGCGCAGGGGCTCGCGAGAAGCTGACCGCGCAGCAGCGGCCCGAGCGGCTGCCGCTGTCGCTGGCGCAGCAGCGCATGTGGTTCCTCAACCGGTTCGATCCCGAATCGGCCGTGGACAACATCCCGGCGGCCGTGCGGCTGTCGGGTCTGGTGGACCGCCAGGCCCTGCAGATCGCGGTGGCCGACGTGCTCGCGCGCCACGAATCGCTGCGCACCCGCTACCCGGAGATCGACGGGCAGGCGTTCCAGGAGATCGTCCCGACCGGCCAGGTCATTCCGGATCTGACCCCGGTCGAGGTCGCCGAAGCCGGACTGCCGCAGGCGCTTTCGGCGTTCCTGCTGACCGGCTTCGACGTCACCGCCGAGGTGCCGTTCCGGGCGCGACTGTTCGAGATCAGCCCCACCGAGCACGTGCTCGCGCTGGTGGTGCACCACATCTCGGCCGACGGCTTCTCCATGGGCCCGCTCACCCGCGACGTGATGACCGCCTACGGCGCGCGCGTCGAGGGCGGCGAACCGGGTTGGCAGGCACTGGAAGTCCAGTACGCCGACTTCGCGCTGTGGCAGCGCTCGGTGCTCGGCGACGAGCGCGACCCCGAATCGGTGATCTCCCAGCAGATCTCGTACTGGCGCGACTCGCTGGCCGGGCTGCCGGATCAGCTGGAGCTGCCCGCCGACCGGCCGCGGCCCGCGGTCGCCTCCGGCAAGGGCGCGACCCACGTCTTCACCATCGACGCCGAAACCCACGCCAAGCTCGGCGAACTCGCCCGCACCCGTGGCGCGACGCTGTTCATGGTCATGCACTCGGCGCTGGCCGTGCTGCTCTCGCGCCTGTCGGGCGAGCAGGACATCGCCATCGGTACCCCGGTCGCCGGTCGTGGCGAACGCGCGCTCGACGACCTGATCGGCATGTTCGTCAACACCCTGGTGCTGCGCACCGAGGTGGACGGCGGCCGCGGGTTCACCGAGCTGCTGGATGCGGTGCGCGCCACCGACATCCAGGCCTTCGGCCACGCCGACCTGCCCTTCGAGCGCCTGGTCGAGATCCTCAACCCGGCCCGCTCGCAGGCGCGGCACCCGCTGTTCCAGGTGATGCTGTCGTTCCAGAACACCGGCATCACCGAACTGGAACTGCCCGGCCTGACGGTCAGCGCGGTCGACCTGCCCATCGACACCGCCAAGTTCGACCTCCAGCTGGTGCTGACCGAGCAGCTCGGCACCGCCGAGGGCAACGGCCACGCCGCGGCTCCCGCAGGCATCGCCGCCGAGCTCATCTACGCCACCGACCTGTTCGACGCGGCCACCATGGCCCGCTTCGGCGAGCGGTTCGCGTTGCTGCTCAAGGCCATCGCCGCGCATCCGGAGCGTGCGGTTGGCGATATCGACCTGCTCGAACCGGCCGAGCGCACCCTGGTGCGCCACACCTGGAGCCGCAACACCGGATCGGTGAGCGGGCTGCTCGCCGAGCGCACCGGCGCGGTCCTCGACGACGACCCGGCGCTGGGCTGGGCCGACGTGGCGGAAAGCGTGCTGGCCGACGCCCTGCACTTCGCCTCCGGCGACGCCGCGAACACGCTGCTGAGCCAGTTCGAGGCGCAGGCGGCGCGGACGCCCGAAGCGGTCGCGCTCAGCTTCGAGGGGACAGCTCTGTCCTACGGCGAGTTCGCTGCTCGCGTGCACCGGCTGGCCCGGCATCTGATCGCGTCGGGTGTCGGCCCGGACACACTGGTGGCGTTGGGTATTCGCCGCTCCACCGATCTGGTGGTGGCGATGTATGCGGTGCTGGCCGCCGGTGGCGCGTACGTGCCGCTGGACCTGGATCAGCCTGCCGACCGTATCGAGTACGTGCTCGAGACCGCGCAGCCGGTGGCGGTTCTGACCACTTCGCGTGACGGCTTCGGTTACGACGCCGCGCCGGTGCTGGTCGTCGACGCCCTCGATGTCAGCGGTTACTCCGATGCTGTGGTTTCCGACGCGGATCGTGTTGCGCCGCTGCGGTCTTCTAATGCCGCGTACGTCATCTTCACCTCCGGTTCGACCGGTCGTCCGAAGGGTGTGGCGGTTTCGCACGCCGCTGCCGTCAACCAGATCGCCTGGATTACTTCCGAATACGCGCTTTCTGCCGACGATGTGGTGCTGCTCAAGACGCCGCAGACCTTCGACGTGTCGGTGTGGGAGCTGTTCGGTCCGCTGGCCGTCGGTGGCCGGATGGTCGTCGCCACGCCGGACGGGCATCGCGATCCCGGTTATCTGGCGGAAGTCATTGCGGCCGAGCACGTCACGATCACGTCGTTCGTGCCGTCCATGCTCAGTGTCTTCGCGACGAGTGTCGACGCGGCGCAGCTGTCGTCGCTGCGGGCGCTGCTGATCGCCGGTGAGGCGTTCACCTCGGATGTGGTGCACGCGTTCCGCAAGGTCAGCGCTGCTGAGCTGCACAACCTTTACGGTCCGACCGAGTTCACGGTCCACGCCACCTACGCGCCGGTCGCGGACGATGTGCAGGGCGCGGTGCCGATCGGTCGCCCGGTGTGGAATGCGCAGGCGTACATCCTGGATGCGCGTTTGCACCCGGTCGCTCCCGGTGTCGCGGGTGAGCTGTACCTCGCCGGTAGCCAGCTCGCGCGTGGTTACGTCGGTCGTGCGGATCTGACCGCTGACCGATTCGTCGCCAACCCGCTGGGCTTCGGTGAACGCATGTACCGCACCGGTGACCTGGTGCGCTGGAACGCGGACGGCTCCATTACCTACCTCGGTCGCACCGACTTCCAGGTGAAGTTGCGTGGTCTGCGGATCGAGCTGGGTGAGATCGAGTCCGCGCTGACCGGACACGAGTCGGTGGCCCAGGCCGTCGTGGTCATGAACTCCGATCCGCGTACCGGTGACCGCCTCGTCGGCTACGTGGTGCCGTCCGCCGGAGCCGTCGATATCGACGCCCTGCGTGCGCACCTGTCCGCGCAGCTGCCGTCCTACATGGTCCCGGCCGCGCTGGTGTCGCTGGATGCCATGCCGCTCAACGCCAATGGCAAGCTCGACCGTCGCGCCCTGCCCGAGCCGGAGTTCGAGGCGCGCGAGTTCCGTGCCCCCGCGACCCCGGCCGAGGAGAACGTCGCGGCCGTGTTCGCCGAGGTGCTCGGCACCGAGGCCGCCATCGGTCGCGATGACGACTTCTTCGAGCTGGGCGGCAACTCGCTCATCGCCACCCAGGTGGTCGCCCGCCTGGGCGCGGTGCTGGACACCCGCATCCCGGTGCGCGTGCTGTTCGAGGCCCCGACCGTGGCCGGACTCGCCGCACGCCTGGAGACCGAGACCCGCACCGGCCGCCGCCCGGCCCTGGTGGCGGGGGAGCGGCCCGCCGAGATCCCGCTGTCGCTGGCACAGCAGCGCATGTGGTTCCTCAACCGCTTCGACACCGCCTCGGCCGTCAACAACATCCCCCTCGCGGTCCGCCTCACCGGCGACCTGAACGTGGACGCCCTGCTGGCCGCCGTCGAAGACGTGCTCGAGCGGCACGAGG
Organism: Nocardia sp. NPDC004722; assembly: GCF_053601505.1. Taxonomy (NCBI): domain Bacteria; kingdom Bacillati; phylum Actinomycetota; class Actinomycetes; order Mycobacteriales; family Nocardiaceae; genus Nocardia; species Nocardia sp. NPDC004722. The sequence continues at coordinate 15,133 of NZ_JBSGBY010000072.1, read as the reverse complement.
TGCTGCGCACCGTCTACCCGGAGAACGCGGAAGGCCGTGGCGTGCAGGTCATCCTGCCCGCCGACCAGGTCCGTTTGGACTCGGCCGCCAACGCCGGCATCCACGGCGGCGGCACCGGCCTGTCCGCGGTCTCGGTGAACGAGGCCGACCTGCGCGAGCGCATCGCCGAACTGGTGCTGACCGGCTTCGACGTGACCGCCGCCGCCCCGGTGCGCGCCGGGCTGTTCCGGGTCGCCGACGCCGAGACCCCCACGCACGTCCTGGTTTTCGTGGTCCACCACATCTCCGGTGACGGCTGGTCGGTGCGACCGCTGGCCCGCGACGTCATGGTCGCCTACGCCTCGCGCGCCAATGGCGAAGCGCCGCAGTGGGCTCCGCTGCCGGTGCAGTACGCCGACTTCGCGCTGTGGCAGCGCGAGACCCTCGGCGACGAGGACGACGCCGAATCGCTGATCTCCCAGCAGGTGTCGTACTGGAGCAGCGAACTGGCCGGACTGCCCGACCAGATCGACCTGCCCTCGGACCGTCCCCGCCCGGCGGTGGCATCCAATGCCGGTGGCGTGTACGAGTTCTCGATCGACGCCGACCTGCTGGCCGGGCTCAACGGCCTGGCCCGCGGGCACGGCGCCTCGCTGTTCATGGTCGTGCACGCGGCCTTCGCGGCCCTGCTGGCGCGACTGTCGAACGGCGACGACATCGCCATCGGCACCGCGGTCGCCGGTCGCGGCGAGCAGGAGATCGACGACGCCATCGGCATGTTCGTCAACACCCTGGTGCTGCGCACGGCCGTCGGCTCCGGCGAGACCTTCGCCGAGCTGCTGGCCCGCACCAAGGACACCGACCTGGCCGCCTTCGGCCACGCCGACCTGCCCTTCGAGCGCCTGGTGGAGATCCTCAACCCGGCTCGCTCGCAGGCCCGGCATCCGCTCATCCAGGTCATGCTGTCGTTCCAGAACACCGGCGCGACCACCTTCGCCCTGCCCGGGCTCGAGGTCGCCGGGGTGCCGCTGGACGTGGTCACCGCCAAGTTCGACCTGCACCTCAACCTCACCGAGCGGGCCGAAGGCGACGGCATGACCGCCGAATTCGCCTACGCCACCGACATGTTCGACGCGGCCACCGTGGCCGGGTTCGGGGCGCGCCTGGTGCGCCTGCTGTCGGCCGTGGTCACCGAACCGGCCGCGCTGGTCGGCGATATCGAACTGCTCGACGACGCCGAGCGCCGTCAGGTGCTGCGTGGCTGGAACGCCACCGAATACGACGTCAAGCGGGTCGCGCTGGGCGGCAAGAAGGTCGCCGCCGAGGTCACCCTGGCGTCGATGTTCGAGCAGCAGGCCAAGCAGACGCCGAAGCTGACCGCGCTGGTGTTCGAGGGCGAGAGCCTGACCTACGGCGAGTTCGCGTCCCGGGCGCACCGCCTGGCCCGGCACCTCATCGCCGAGGGCGTCGGCCCGGATTCCTATGTGGCCCTGGGCATGCGCCGCTCCTTCGACCTGCTGGTCGGCATGTACGCCGTCACGCTGGCCGGCGGCGCGTACGTGCCGCTGGATCCCGACCACCCGGCCGAGCGCAACCAGTACGTGCTCGACACCGCGCGGCCGGTGTGCGTGCTCTCCACCAGCCGCGACGGCTTCGAAACCAGCACGCGCACACTGCTGATCGACGAGCTGGACGTCTCCGGTCACTCGGATGCCCCGATCACCGACGCGGACCGCGTCGCCCCGCTGCGCGGCGACAACACCGCGTACGTGATCTTCACGTCGGGTTCGACCGGCCGCCCGAAGGGTGTGGCGGTCAGCCACTCCGCCATCGTCAATCGCCTGGTCTGGATGCAGACCGAGTACAACCTCTTCGACGACGATGTGGTGCTGCAGAAGACGCCCGCCACCTTCGACGTGTCGGTGTGGGAGTTCTTCTGGCCCTTGCAGATCGGCGCGACGCTGGTCATCGCCAAGCCGGACGGCCACCGCGATCCGGCCTACCTGGCGGATCTGATCATCGAGACCGGTGTCACCACCGCGCACTTCGTGCCGTCGATGATGTCGGTGTTCGTGGCCGGGCTGGAAGCCAACCCGGACAAGGCCGCCGCGCTCACTTCGCTGGCACAGGTGTTCGCCTCCGGTGAGGCGCTGCCCGCGCCGACCGCGCAGAAGCTGCGCGAGCTGACCGGGACTCGGGTGCACAACCTGTACGGCCCGACCGAGGCCGCGGTCGACGTCACCTACCACGAGGTCACCGATGCCGACACGCTGTCGGTGCCGATCGGTGCGCCGGTGTTCAACACCCGTGTGTACGTGCTGGATTCGCGTCTGCACCCGGTCGCCCCGGGTGTCGCGGGTGAGCTGTACCTGTCGGGCGTGCAGCTGGCGCGCGGCTATGTCGCGCGCCCCGACCTGACCGCGGACCGCTTCGTCGCGGACCCGTTCCACGCTGGTGAGCGCATGTACCGCACCGGCGACCTGGTCAAGTGGACCGGTCGCGGGGAGATCGAATACCTGGGCCGCACCGACTTCCAGGTGAAGCTGCGCGGTCTGCGCATCGAGCTCGGCGAGATCGAATCGGCGCTCACCGCCGTCGAATCCATCGCCCAGTCGGTGGTCGTGGTCCGCAGCGACGAGCGGCTCGGCGAACAGCTGGTCGGCTATGTCATCCCGGCCGCCGGGCACAGCGTCGATGTCGAGGCCGTGCGCGCCGAACTGCACGACGGCCTGCCCGGCTACATGGTGCCGACCGCGTTCGTGGTGTTGGAAGCCTTCCCGCTCAATGCTTCCGGCAAGTTGGATCGCAAGCAGCTGCCCGCGCCGGTGTTCGAGGCCAAGGTCTTCCGTGCCCCGTCCACCCCGATCGAGGAGATCGTGGCGGGCATCTTCACCGATGTGCTCGGCGTCGGCCGGGTCGGCATGGACGACGACTTCTTCGAGCTCGGCGGCAACTCGCTGATCGCCACTCAGGTCACCGCCCGTCTCGGCGCGGCCCTGGACACTCAGCTGGCGGTCCGCGATCTGTTCGAAGCGTCCACCGTCGCGGCGCTGGCCGCACGGGTGGAACGCAATGCCGGATCCGGGCGGCGTCCGCGCCTGGTCGCCGGTGAGCGGCCCGCGACGCTGCCGCTGTCCCCGGCCCAGCAGCGGTACTGGTTCCTCAACCAGTTCGACACCAGCACTTCGGCCGTCGACAACATTCCGCTGGCGGTGCGCTTCACCGGTGCGCTGGACCTGTACGCCATGCAGCAGGCCATCGGCGATGTGATCGCACGGCACGAGGTGCTGCGCACGGTCTACCCGCGCACCGCCGAAGGCCCGCACCAGGTAGTGCTGTCCACCGCGCAGACCGACCTGACGCTGGTGCCCGAGGACGTGACCGAGGCCGAACTGCTCGGCAAGGTCATCGAATTCGCCATGACCACCTTCGACGTGACCGTCGAGGTGCCGCTCGCCGTCAAGATGTTCCACATCTCCGACAGCGAGACAACCCAGCACGTGCTGGCTTTCACCGTCCACCACGTCTCCGCCGACGGCTCCTCCATGGGCCCGATGGCGCGCGACATCATGGCCGCCTACGTGGCCCGCGCCAACGGCGATGTGCCGCAGTGGACTCCGCTGCCGGTGCAGTACGCCGACTACGCGCTGTGGCAGCGCGAGGTGCTCGGCCGCGAGGACGACGCCGAATCGCTTGCCGCCAAGCAGGTCTCGTACTGGACCCGCGCGCTGGCCGGACTGCCCGACCAGCTGGAACTGCCCACCGATCGGCCGCGCCCGCCGGCGCAGTCCTTCCACGGCAAGGCGCTGCGCTTCGACATCGACGCCGAGCGCCACGCCAAGCTGCACGAACTGGCGCGCGCCAACAACGCGTCGCTGTTCATGGTCGTGCACGCCGCCCTCGCGGTGCTGCTGGCCCGGCTCTCGGGCACCGAGGACATCGCGGTCGGCACCCCGATCGCGGGCCGCGGTGAGCGCGAACTCGACGATCTGATCGGCATGTTCGTCAACACCCTGGTGTTCCGCACCCAGGTCGACGGCGCCGCGAGCTTCGCGCAGCTGCTCTCCGAGGTCCGCGAACGCGACCTCGAGGCATTCGCCAACGCCGACGTGCCGTTCGAGCGGCTCGTCGAGGTGCTCAACCCGGTGCGCTCCACCGCGCGCAACCCGCTGTTCCAGGTGGGCCTGTCGTTCCAGAACCTGGCCGAGACCGCCTTCGAACTGCCGGGCCTGCACGTGGCCGCGGTCGAATTCGACTCGCAGCTGGCCAAGACCGATCTCCAGGTCACCCTGTACGACCGGTACACCGAGGACGGCGCACCGGCGGAAATCCTCACCGAATTCGGTTACGCCACCGACCTGTTCGACGAATCGACCATCCAGTCCTTCGCGGACCGGTTCGTGCGGGTGCTCGACGCCATCCTGGCGGACACCAGCGTCGCGGTCGGCGATCTCGACCTGCTGGACGACGCCGAGAACGACCGGATCCTGAAGCGCTGGAACAACACCGGCCAGGACGTGGACTCGGTATTCCCGAATGCGTCGCAGGCCACGCTGGTCTCGCTGCTGGACAAGGCGGTCGCCGACGACGCGAAGGCCGTCGCCATCGTCGCCGACACCGTCGACGGAGCGGAGTCGCTGACCTACGCCGAGCTGGATGCTCGCGTCAACCAGCTCGCCCGTGAGCTCATCGCGCGCGGCATCGGCACCGAAGACCGGGTGGCGCTTGCCATCCGGCGCTCCACCGATCTGGTGGTCGCCATGTACGCCGTCGCCAAGTCCGGTGCCGCCTACGTGCCGATCGATCCCGATCAGCCCGCCGAACGCGTCGGCTACATCCTCGAGACGTCCGCGCCCAAGGCCGTACTGACCACGGCCGCCGTCGGTTTCGAGACCGAACTGGCCGAGGTGCTGCGCATCGACGAGCTGGACCTGTCGGGCCACTCGGCCAAGCCGGTCAAGGCCGCCGAGCGGGTGCGGGAGCTCAACGCCGCCAACACCGCGTACATCATCTTCACCTCCGGTTCGACCGGCCGCCCGAAGGGTGTGGCGCTGCCGCACGGCGCGGTCGTGAACCAGTTGCTGTGGAAGGTCACCGAATTCGGGCTCGACCCGGCCGACGCGGTGCTGCTCAAGACCGCCGCCACCTTCGACCTCTCGGTGTGGGAGTTCTGGTCGGCCGTGGCCTGCGGTGGCCGCATGGTCATCGCCGCCCCGGACGGGCACAAGGACCCGGCCTACCTCAACGAGCTCATGGCGCGGGAATGGGTGACCACCCTGCACGTGGTGCCGTCCATGCTGGACGCGCTGCTCACCGACGGACTGCCGGACTCGCTGTGGCGCGTCCTGGCCATCGGTGAGGCGCTGCCCGGGCCGCTGGCGCTGCGCGTGCTGCGCGAGCGTCCGCGCACCGAGCTGTTCAACCTCTACGGCCCGACCGAGGCCGCGGTGTCCATCACCAACCACCGGGTCACCGAGCGCGACGAGCTGTCGGTGTCCATCGGCTCGCCCGAATGGAACTCCCAGGTGTACGTGCTGGATTCGCGGCTGCGGCCGGTGCCGGTGGGCGTGTCCGGTGAGCTGTACCTCGCCGGTGCCCAGCTGGCGCGCGGCTACTACGGCCGCCCGGACCTGACCTCGGATCGTTTCGTCGCGAACCCGTTCGCCGACAACGGTTCCCGCATGTACCGCACCGGTGACCTGGTGGCCTGGCAGGCCAACGGGGAGCTGGAGTACCGGGGCCGCACCGACTTCCAGGTGAAGATCCGCGGCTTCCGCATCGAGCTCGGCGATATCGAGACCGCGCTGCTGCGCGTCGATGCCATCGCGTCGGCGGCCGTGGTCGCGCACACCGACCCGGTGCTGGGCGACCGCCTGGTGGCCTACGTGGTCGGCGTCGACGGTGAGCCCGACAAGCAGCAGTTGCAGTCGGCGCTGGCCGCGGAACTGCCGTCGTACATGATCCCGTCGGTCTTCATGCCGCTGGAGGCGTTGCCGCTCAACGCCAATGGCAAGCTCGACCGCAAGGCGCTGCCGGAGCCCACCTTCGAGAAGGCGGTCTTCCGCGCACCCGTCAGCCCGATCGAGCAGATCGTGGCTGGCGTGTTCGCCGACGTGCTGCGCGTCGAATCCGGGCGCATCGGCCTGGACGACGACTTCTTCCAGTGGGGCGGCAACTCGCTGCTCGCCACCCAGGTCGCCGCGCGCCTCGGCGAGGCGCTCAACACCCGGGTGCCGGTGCGACTGCTGTTCGAGGCGTCCACGGTCGCGGCGCTGGCCGCCCGCGTGGAACGCGACGCGGGCGCGGGCCGCAAGGCGCTGACCGCCGGACCGCGACCGGAGAACATTCCGCTGTCGCTGGCCCAGCAGCGCATGTGGTTCCTCAACCGCTTCGACACCGCCTCGGCGGCCTACAACGTGCCCGTCGCGGTGCGCCTGTCCGGCGCGCTCGACGAGGACGCGTTGCGCGCCGCCATCGCGGATGTGGTTGCCCGCCACGAGATCCTGCGGACCATCTACCCGCAGACCGAGGACGGCGCGGTGCAGGTCATCCTGCCGCCCGCGCAGGCCGTGCCCGAGCTCGAGGTGCGCACGGTCAGCCAGGACGAGGTCGTCGGCGCGGTGGTGGAGCTGACCTCCACCAGCTTCGACGTCACCGTCGAGGTGCCGATCAAGGTGGCGCTGTTCAAGATCGAAGGCTCGGAGACCGTCGCGGTCGTCGAGTCGGAAGCTGCCGCGCACGCCGCCGCCTACACCTTCGACTTCGCCGATATCGCGCCCACCGGGCAGTACCCGGTGGTGGACCCGAACGCCCCGGTGAGCGCGGAATACGTACTCGCCCTGGTGATCCACCACATCTCCGGTGACGGTTCCTCGGTGGCCCCGCTGACCCGCGACCTGATGACCGCCTACGCGGCGCGTTCCATCAAGCAGAAGCCGGGCTGGCAGCCGCTGGCGGTGCAGTACGCCGACTACTCCATCTGGCAGCGCGAACTGCTGGGTGACGAGAGTGATCCGGAATCCCTCGCCGCCAAGCAGGTCGCCTACTGGCGCAACGCCCTTGCCGGGCTGCCCGATCAGCTGGATCTCCCGGCCGACCGGCCGCGTCCGGCCGTGCAGTCCTTCGCGGGCGGCAAGATCGATGTCCGCATCGACGCCGAATTGCACAGCGGCCTGGTCGAATTGGCGCGCGCCGAGGGCGCGACGCTGTTCATGGTCGTGCACACCGCGCTCGCGGTGCTGCTGTCGCGGCTGTCCGGTTCCGACGACATCGCCATCGGCACCCCGATGGCCGGTCGTGGCGAGGCCGTGCTCGACGACCTGATCGGCATGTTCGTCAACACGCTGGTGTTCCGCACCACTGTGGAGGCGGGGGAGTCGTTCGCGGCGCTGCTGGGACGTCAGCGCGAGACCGACATCCAGGCGTACGCCAACGCCGACGTGCCGTTCGAGCGGCTCGTCGAGGTGCTCAACCCGGCCCGCTCCACCGCGCGGCACCCGCTGTTCCAGGTGGGTCTGTCCTTCCAGAACCTGACCCGCTCCACCCTGGAACTGCCCGGGTTGAGCGTGTCCGGCCTCGACGTGGACACTGAGCTGTCGCAGTTCGACCTGCACCTCATCGTCTCCGACCTCTACGGCGAAGACGGTGCGGCACAGGGCATCACGGGCATCCTGACCTACGCCACCGATATCTTCGACCGCGAGACCGTGGACGGGTTCGCGGAACGCTTCGTGCACCTGCTGCGCGCCATCGTGGCCGCGCCGCGCACCAACGTCGGCGCGATCGAACTGCTGGCCCCCGCCGAGCGGACCGAGATCCTCGAGGCGCGCAACGAGACCGCGCACCCGGTGGATTCGAACGCCACGCTGGTGTCGATGCTCAACGCGACGGTGCTGGCCAAGCCGACCGCCATCGCGCTCATCGGACCCGACGGGCAGACGCTGACCTACGCCGAACTCGCGGCGCGGGTCAACGGCCTGGCCCGGCACCTGATTTCGCTGGGCGTGGGCCCGGAAGCCCGGGTGGCGCTGGCGCTGCGGCGCTCGGTGGATCTGGTCGTCGCCATGTACGCGGTGTCGGTCGCCGGTGGCGCGTACGTGCCGGTCGATCCGGATCAGCCCGCAGAGCGGACCGGGTACATCCTGGAGACCGCCGCTCCGGTGTGCGTGCTGACCAATGCGGCCGCGGAGTTCACGACCGAGGTCGCGCCGCTGGTGTTCACGGACGAGATCGCGTCCGGGGCCAACCTCGGCCCGGTCACCGATCTCGAGCGGGTCGCACCGCTGCGGCCCGAGCACACCGCGTATGTCATCTTCACCTCCGGTTCGACCGGTCGGCCGAAGGGTGTGGCGCTGCCGCACAGCGCTATCGCCAACCAGTTGCAGTGGAAGACCGCGGAATTCGGGCTCGGTGCCGATGATGCGGTGCTGCTCAAGACGGCCGCGACGTTCGACCTTTCGGTGTGGGAGTTCTGGTCGGCCGCTGTGTCGGGTGGTCGTCTGGTGATCGCTTCGGCTGACGGGCATCGCGATCCGGGCTACCTCAACGAGTTGATGGCTCGGGAGCGGGTCACCACGTTGCATGTGGTGCCGTCGATGTTGGACTCGCTGCTCACCGAAGCCGAAGGGACGCTGAACGATTCACTGCGGCGCGTGCTGGCCATCGGTGAGGCGCTGCCCGCCTCGGTGGCGCAGCGCTTCCGTACAGGGAACCCGAACGCGGAACTGTTCAACCTCTACGGCCCGACCGAGGCCGCGGTGTCGATCACCTCGCATCTGGTCACCGATGCCGATGCCGGTGCGGTGTCGATCGGTGTGCCGGAATGGAACTCGCAGGTCTACGTCCTCGACGCACGCCTCAACCCCGTGCCCGACGGTGTCTCCGGTGAGCTCTACCTCGCCGGTGCGCAGTTGGCGCGTGGCTACTTCGCGCGACCGGATCTGACCGCGGATCGTTTCGTGGCCAATCCGTTCGCGGTTGGTGAGCGCATGTACCGCACCGGTGACCTGGTCGCCTGGAACGACGGCGAGCTGGATTACCGGGGTCGTACGGACTTCCAGGTGAAGATCCGTGGTTTCCGTATCGAGTTGGGTGAGATCGAGGCGGCGTTGCTCGCGTTGCCGGAGGTCGCGCAGACCGCCGTCATCGCCAAGCAGGATGCCCGCACGGGTGACCGCCTGGTCGCCTACCTCGTGCCGTCCGGCTCGGGTGTGGATGTGCCGCTGGTGAAGTCGGCGCTGAGCTCGGCGCTACCGTCCTACATGGTGCCGTCGGCGTTCGTGGTCCTGGACGCCCTGCCGCTCAACGTGAACGGCAAGCTGGATCGCAAGGCGCTGCCGGAGCCCGAGTTCGAGACCACCGCCTTCCGCGCGCCGTCCACCCCGATCGAGGAGATCGTGGCGGGCGTCATCGCGGAGGTCCTCGGGGTCGAGCGGGTCGGTGCCGACGACGACTTCTTCGCCCTCGGCGGCAACTCGCTGCTCGCCACCCAGGTCGCCGCGCGCATCGGCGCGGCCCTGGACGCGCGGGTGCCGGTGCGCGCCGTGTTCGAGGCGTCGACCGTCGCCGGACTGGCCGCCAAGGTCGAACAGCACGCCGGCGCGGGAGATCGCAAGGCGCTCACCGCCGGACCGCGTCCGGAGAATGTGCCGCTGTCGCTGGCACAGCAGCGCATGTGGTTCCTCAACCAGTTCGACACTGCCTCGGCCGCCTACAACGTGCCCGTCGCGGTGCGGCTGACCGGCGCGCTGGATGTCGAGGCGCTGCAACAGGCCGTGGCCGACGTGATCGGCCGCCACGAGACGCTGCGCACCATCTACCCGCAGGTGAACGGTGCCGCGACACAGGCGATCGTGCCTGCCGCGCAAGTGGTTCCGGATCTGACGCCGATCGCGGTGTCGGTGGACGAGGTGACCGAGCGGATCGCGGCGGTGATCGGCACCGGCTTCGACGTGACCGTCGAGGTTCCGGTGCACGCCAAGCTGTTCCGGGTCGACGGGGCCGACGAGGTCGAGCACGTGCTCGTGTTCGTCACCCACCATATCGCCGCCGACGGCTGGTCCATGGGCCCGCTCACCCGCGACGTCATGGTGGCCTACGCCTCCCGCGCCGCCGGTGTCGAGCCCGGCTGGGCACCGCTGCCCGTGCAGTACGCGGACTTCTCGATCTGGCAGCGTGAGCTGCTGGGTGCCGAGGACGACGCCACCAGTCTCATTGCCTCGCAGGCCGATTACTGGCGCACCGCGCTGGCCGACCTGCCCGACGAACTGAACCTGCCCTCGGATCGGCCGCGCCCCAACGCGCAGTCCTTCCGCGGCGGCCGGGTGCTGTTCCCGATCGGCAACGACCTGCACCGCGGCCTGCAGCAGATCGCGCGCACCAACAACGCGACCATGTTCATGGTCGTGCACACGGCGCTCGCGGCCTTCCTGGCCCGGCTGTCCGGCACCACCGACATCGCCATCGGCGCGCCCATCGCGGGCCGTGGCGAGGCCGAGCTGGACAACCTGATCGGCATGTTCGTCAACACCCTGGTGCTGCGCACCGAGGTGACCGGGCGCGAGAGCTTCACCGAACTGCTGGCGCGCGCCAAGGACAGTGACCTGCAGGCGTTCGCGCACGCCGACATTCCGTTCGAGCGGCTCGTCGAGCTGCTCAACCCGGAACGTTCCACCGCGCGGCACCCGCTGTTCCAGGTGGCGCTGTCGTTCGAGAACCTGCCCGACAGCTCCTTCGAGCTGCCCGCCCTGCGGGTCGCGGCGGTCGAGTTCGAGAACGAGGTCGCCAAGTTCGACCTCCAGCTCACGCTGACCGAGGCCGAGCCGGGCAAGGGCATGTACGCCGAATTCGGCTACGCCCGTGACCTGTTCGACCAGGCCACCGTGGAAGGCTTCGCGGAGCGGTTCACCCGACTGCTGGGTGAGATCGTCGCCGCGCCGCGGACCCCGGTCGGCGATCTGTCGATCCTGGCCGACGACGAGCGCGCGGACCTGATCTCGCGCACCGGCGGTCCGGCGATCACGCCGCGCACCCTGCCCGAGCTGCTGGCCGACGCCGTCGCCAACAACCCGGTCGGCGAGGCGGTCGTCTTCGACGGGCAGGGCCTCGGCTACGCCGAACTCGACGCGGCCTCCTCGCGCCTGGCGCGGATGCTCATGGAACGCGGGGCCGGTCCGGAAACCCGGGTCGCCATCGCGATTCGGCGCTCGTTCGAATCGGTGCTGGCCATCTGGGCGGTCGCCAAGACGGGTGCGGCGTTCGTGCCGGTCGACCCGTCCTACCCGGCCGACCGCATCGCGCACATGGTCAACGACTCCGGCGCGGTGCTCGGCCTGACGGTCGACGCCGAGCTCGACGGGCTGCCGCCGGTCAAGAGCCTGGCGGGCTGGATCTCGCTCGACGATCCGATGGTGCACGCCGAAATCGCCTCGCACTCGGCCGAACCCGTCACCGACACCGAGCGCTGGGCTCCGGTGCGGCCGGAGCACGTCGCGTACGTGATCTACACCTCCGGCACCACCGGTGTGCCGAAGGGCGTCGTGGTCACCCACGCCGGTCTGGCCAACTTCGCGGTCGAGCAGGTCGTGCGGTACGGGCTGGACTCCGGTTCGCGGACACTGCATTTCGCGTCGCCGTCGTTCGACGCGTCCATCCTGGAGTTCCTGCTCGCCATCGGCGCGGGCGGCACCATGGTGGTCGTCGCGCCGGGTGTCTTCGGTGGCGCGGAACTGTCGGAGCTGATGCAGCGCGAGCGGGTCACGCACGCGTTCATCACCCCGGCGGCGCTGTCCACCTTCGATCCCAAGGGCTTGGACTCGCTGCGGGTGCTGGTCGCCGGTGGTGAAGCGGTGTCGCCGGATGTGGTGGCCAAGTGGGCGGTTCCGTTGCCGGACCGCACCGTTCGCGCCTTCCACAATGCCTACGGGCCGACCGAAGCCACCGTCGCCACCAATATCAGTGGCGCGCTGGCCGCGGGCGAACCGGTCACCATCGGTGGGCCGATCCGGGGCATGCGGGCCATGGTGCTCGACGCGCGGTTGCGCCCGGTGCCGGTCGGCGTCGCGGGTGAGCTGTACGTATCCGGTATTCAGCTGGCGCGCGGCTACCACGAGCGTCCGGGTCTGAGTGCCGAGCGGTTCGTCGCCGATCCGTACGCGGTCGGTGAGCGCATGTACCGCACCGGTGACGTGGTCCGTTGGACCGCCGACGGTGCCGTGGAATACGTGGGCCGCAACGACTTCCAGGTCAAGGTGCGTGGTTTCCGCATCGAACTGGGCGAGATCGACGCGGCGCTGGTTTCGCACGAGTCCGTCGACTTCGCGGTCACCGTGGGACACAAGACCGCTGCCGGTGCGACCGTGCTGGCGGCCTACGTGCTGCCGGTCGCGGGACAGACCATCGACATCGCCGCTCTGACAGAGCATGTCGCGGGTCGACTGCCGGAATACATGGTGCCGTCGGCGATCACGGTCCTCGACGCCATCCCGCTGACCCCCGCGGGCAAGCTGGATCGCCGGGCCCTGCCCGAACCGGTGTTCACCGCGCGCGACTTCCGCGCTCCCGTCACCGAGATGGAAGCGGCCATCGCGGAGGTCTTCGCGGAACTGCTCGGGGCCGAGCAGGTCGGCGCGGACGACTCGTTCTTCGCGCTCGGCGGCGACTCGATCCTGTCCATCCAGCTGGTCTCGGCGGCCAAGGCGCGCGGCATCGTGTTCTCGCCGCGCGACGTGTTCGACAAGCGGACCCCGGCCGGACTGGCCGAGGTCGCGACGCTGCGCGGGGAGACCGAGCAGGTCAAGCTGGCCGAGCTGCCCGGCGGCGGGGTCGGCGAGATCCCGCTGACGCCGATCATGCACGCGACGCTGTCGAGCGGGTCGTCGTTCGAACGGTTCTCGCAGACCATGCCGCTGCGCCTGCCGGACGGCATCGACCGGCAGACGCTGGTCGGGGCGCTGTCCGCGGTGTTCGATCACCACGACGTGCTGCGCTCGCGACTGCGCGGAAACGCCACGGACGGCTTCGAATTCGAGGTGCTGCCGCGCGGTGACATCGACGTCGACGCGCTGGTGCACCGGGTCGAGCTGGCCGGGGACGTCTCCGACGAGGAGCTGACCCGGGTCGGCAGCATCGAATTCGACGCGGCGCTGGGTCGCCTGGATCCGGCGAATGCCGTGATGGCGCAGTTCGTTTGGTTCGCCTTCGGCGGCTCGGACGAGACTCGCGTGCGTCGTGACGTGCTGCTGATCATCGCCCACCATCTGGTGGTCGACGGTGTGTCCTGGCGCATCCTGATTCCGGACCTGGGTCTGGCCTGGTCGCAGCTCGCCTTCGATCAGCCGCTGGCGCTGCCCGAGACCGGGACGTCGCTGCGGCGCTGGGCGCACGCGCTGGTCGAGGAGTCGCGCAATCCGGAGCGGGTCGCCGAACTGCCGTTCTGGCAGCGGGTCACCGAGACTCCCGATCCGCTGCTGGGCTCGCGGGCCTTCGATCCCAAGGTCGACACGTTCTCGACGCTCGAGCGGATCGAGGTCAGTGTTCCGGCCGCCGTCACCGAGGCCGTGCTCACCTCCGTCCCGGGTCTGTACCGGGGCGGCGTGAACGACGGTCTGCTCACGGCACTGGCCATGGCGGTCACCCGCTGGCGCGGTCAGACCGCGGGCGGTTCCGCGTTGATCAAGCTCGAAGGCCACGGCCGCGAAGAGGAAATCGTCGCGGGCGCGGATCTTTCGCGCACGGTCGGCTGGTTCACCGCGGCGTTCCCGGTCCGGCTGGACCTGGGCGACGCCGACCTCGGTGATGCCTTCGCGGGCGGAAAAGCCCTGGGCGACATCGTGAAATCGGTCAAGGAGCAGTTGCTGGCGCTGCCCGACAAGGGTCTGGGCTGGGGTCTGCTGCGCTACCTCAACCCCGAAACCGGTGCACAGCTCACGGATGTCGGGCAGATCAGCTTCAACTACCTGGGCCGCATGTCCGCGGGCGAGGTGCCCGAGGGCATGGCCGAACTCGGCTGGGTGCCCGTCGACGACCTGGGCCGCCTCGACGGCGACATGGACGCCGACATGCCCGCCAACGCCACCCTCGACATCAACGCCATCGTCACCGACGGCGAGGACGGCCCGCAGCTCGGTGCCGCCTTCTCCTTCCCGCGCGGGCTGCTCGAGCGGGAACGGGTGCAGGAGTTCGCGGATCTGTTCGTGGCGGCGCTGACCGCGCTGGCCACCCACGCCAAGCGGCCGGAGGCGGGCGGCTTCACGCCGTCGGATCTGCCGCTGGTGCGGGTCGGGCAGTCCGATATCGAGGTGTGGGAGAAGCAGTATCCGGCACTGTCGGATGTGTGGCCGCTCTCGCCGCTGCAGTCGGGTCTGTTGTTCCACGCGATGCTCACCCAGAACACGGTGGACGTCTACACCATTCAGACCGTGTTGGACCTGAGCGGTGTGGTGGACATCGACCGTTTGAAGGTGGCCGCGCAGGCCATTCTCGACCGGTACCCGAGCCTGCGGACCGCGTTCGTCACCGACTCCGACGGTCAGGCCCACCAGGTGGTGCTGGACCGGGTCGAGGCACCGTTCAAGGTCATCGATCTGACGGATCTGCCTGAGGGTGAACGCAATCCGCGCATGCGGGAGCTGATCGCCGTCGAGCAGGCCGAGCACTTCGACCTGTCCGCCGCGCCTTTGATGCGGTTCACGGTGTTCCGCATCAACGACGAGCTGGTGCACCTGGTGATCACCACCCACCACATCCTGGTGGACGGCTGGTCGATGCCGCTGCTCATGCGCGACCTGCTGGTGCTGTACGCGGTGCGTGGCGACCTGTCCGCGCTGCCGCGGGTGGCGTCGTTCCGCAACTACCTGGCCTGGCTGGCCGGGCGGGACCGCAACGAATCCCTGGACGCGTGGCAGCGCGCCCTGGCCGGGGTCAGCGAGCCGACCGCGCTCGCACCCGCCCCCAGCCGGGACGAGAACTACGAAATCGGCCGCCACACCCTGGATATCGACGCCGAACGCACCCGCGCGCTGTCCAAGCGCGCCGGGGAACTCAACGTCACGCTGAACACGCTCCCAAAGGGACCACGCGGACCTCCTGCCAAGGTCGAACTGATCAACGCACCCATATCCGAGAAGGTCAACGACGACGATTATCTGCGTCGTTA
>NZ_JBSGBY010000071.1:0-20634 GCF_053601505.1 Nocardia sp. NPDC004722 | reverse complement strand
GTCTCGCCCGCGCCGCGGCAGGTGGGGCAGGGCCGGGAGGTCATGACCTGGCCGAGGAACGACCGCTGCACGGTCTGCACTTCGCCCGCGCCGCCACAGGTTTCGCAACGCACCGGCTTGGAGTTGCCGTTGGTGCCCGCGCCCTGGCACAGGTCGCAGAGGATGGCGGTGTCGACGGTCAGATGCTTGGTGACGCCGACCGCGCACTCCTGCAACGACAGTCGGGTGCGCAGCAGCGAATCCGCGCCTGCCTGCACGCGGCCGCGCGGCTTGCGCGCACCGCCGCCGGAGGCGTTCATGCCGCCGAAGAACGCCTCGAACACGTCGCCCAGGCCACCGAAGCCCGCGCCGGAGAATCCGCCGCCCATGCCGCCGCCGGATTCCAGCGGGTCGCCGCCGAGGTCGACGATGCGTCGCTTCTCCGGGTCGGACAGCACCTCGTAGGCCGAGGAGACCTCGCGGAACTTCTCCTGCGCCTCCGGCTCCGGGTTGACGTCGGGATGCAGTTCACGCGCCAACTTGCGGTAGGCGCGTTTGATCTCCTGGTCGGTCGCGTTGCGTGCGACGCCGAGCAGTGCGTAATAGTCCCGTGCCACTTGTGCTCTCTAGTCCTGTTTCGTCTCTGCGCTGGCTCACCGTTCGGCGAGCACTTCACCGATGTATCGGGCGACTGCCGCCACCGAGGCAATGGTCCCCGGGTAGTCCATGCGGGTCGGCCCCAAGACCCCCATCCCTCCGAGCACCGTACCGGGCATCCCGTAACCGGTGGACACCACGGCCGTCCCACGCATCTGCTCGAGCTTGGTCTCCTCGCCGATCTGCACCGTCACGGTACCCGGCACCTGCGCGGCGGCCAGCAGCTTCAGCACGATCACCTGCTCCTCGAGCGCCTCGAGGACGGTGCGCAGGGATCCGGGGAAGCCGTTGCCCGCGAAGTCGCCCGCATTGCGGGTGAGGTTGGCGGTGCCGCCGAGGACCAGGCGTTCCTCGGGGTGTTCGACGAGCGTCTCGACCATGACGGTCGAGACGCGGATGAGGACGTCGCGAAGTTTGGGCGGAGCGTGCTCGGGTAGTTCGGCGACCGAGGCGGAGGCCGCCGAGAGCCGTTTGCCCTCCATGGCCTTGCCGAGCATGCCGCGCAGGGCGGCGAGGTCGTCCTCGCTGATCAGATTGCCGAGATCGACCAGGCGCTGATCGACGCGGCCGGTGTCGGTGATCACGACCAGCAGCAGCCGGGCCGGGTTGAGCGCCACGACTTCGATGTGCCGCACGGTCGAGGCGGACACGGTCGGGTACTGGACCATGGCGACCTGCCGGGTCAGCTGGGCCAGCAGGCGGACGCCGCGGCGCAGCACGTCGTCGAGGTCGACGCCGCTCTCCAGGAATTCCATGATGGCCCGGCGTTCCGCGTTGGACAGCGGCTTGACCTCGGAGATGTGGTCGACGAACTGCCGGTAGCCCTTGTCGGTGGGGATGCGGCCGGACGAGGTGTGCGGCTGGGCGATATAGCCTTCGGCCTCGAGCACCGCCATGTCATTGCGGACGGTGGCGCTGGAGACGCCCAGATTGTGGCGTTCCACGAGAGTTTTGGAACCGATCGGTTCCTTGGTCGCGATGTAGTCCGCGACGATCGCCCGCAGGACCTCGAGCCGCCGTTGCTCGGTGCTCGACATGGGCCCCACCTCCTCATTCGGCATCGGTCACGCGGATTTCCCGGATTATCCACCACAGTTTAGTTGCCCACGCGCAAGTTGCCGTGCGACCGCCCTCACCGTGGCCCGGTGAGCCAGCCGCCCGGAGCTCCGCCGCGCCGCCACTTGATGCCGCAGCCGACGCTCGGCGTGTGCGGTTCGGGGACGGGTTGCCCGGCCAGCACGAGGTCGACCGCGGCACGTAATGCGGAGCCGTCGACGGGTTCCTGATTGCCGGGCGTTGCCGCGTCGAAGCGGCCGCGATAGGCGAGGCGGCGGGCGGCGTCGTAGAGGAACAGGTCCGGGGTGCATGCCGCCTGATAGGTGCGAGCCACCTCCTGCGAGGTGTCGATCAGGTACGGGAAGCGGAATCCGGCGCGGCGCACCTGATCTCGCAGGTGCGCGGCGTCATCGTCGGGATAGTCGACGGTGTCGTTGCTGCAGATCGCGACCGTCGCCAAGCCCTGCTCGGCCAATTCCGCTGTCACCGTGCCCAATCCGTGCTCGATGCGGCGCACGTAGGGGCAGTGGTTGGACAGGAACACCACCAGCAGTGCGGGCTCCTTACCGAAAGTGTCGAGCGAGACCTCGGCGCCGTCCACGGCGGGCAGCGTGAAATCGGGTGCGGGCGTGCCGATCGGCACCATGAACGAAGCGAGCGCCATACCCCATTGTCGCCGATCAGCGCGGATTGTCACCGGCCGGCAGCGGCCTCCACCATGGCGGCCACCTCGGCCGGGTGGGAGACGAGGCCCGCGTGGGAGGCGTCGATCGAGGCGATGTGCGCGCCCATGCGCCGGGCCATATCCCATTGGGAGGCAGGGGGAATCACGCGGTCGGCGGTGGAGACCAGGTACCAGCTGGGGGTGCCGGACCAGGAGGGCGGGCCGGAGGGTTCGAGGTTGGCGGTGAGGGCCAGGGAGTGCTGGCGGGCGGCCATGTCGGCGGCGGTGGTGGGGTCGACGTCCTGGGCGAAGACGTCACGGAAGCTCGCCGGGTCGACGTAGGCGTCGAGATTGGTTCCGGCGATGCCCTGCGGATCGGCGACCACCTTGGGGCGCAGGGCCAAGGTCAGCTGCGAGCCCGGATACTGGATGGGATTGATCTCAGCCAGCGCGAACTCGCCCTGGGTCGGCGCGAAAGCCGCTATGTAGACCAGGGATTCGACATTCGCGTCATGCACATTGCTGATCACCGTGCCGCCGTACGAATGCCCCACCAGCACAATGGGACCCGAGATCCCGTCCAGAGTCCGTTGGATGGCCGCCGCGTCGTAAGCGGGCCCGCGCAACGGATTCTCCGGCGTCACCACGGTGTACCCGTCATCTCGCAGCCGTGCCGCGACACCGTCCCAGCTCGTGGAGTCGGCGAAGGCTCCGTGCACCAGCACGATCGTCGGCAGCGGATCAGCGGACGCGTGCCCGGCGGCGACCACCGGCGCGGCGGCCAGCGCGACCGCCATCGCGCCTGCTCGCACGGCCCGCGATAGCGGCTTCCAGGGGCGCGGAGACTTCACCGCCCGGGCGCGCAGCGCACGATCGGAGACGGCGGCGAATGAGAGTGGCTTCGACATGAGATGTCCTCGGGCCGAGGGATATTCGGGACATACTGTGAGTTGTCAGGGCACCGGGGTGCCCGCGTGCGGCCGAACCTACCGGGCCGCGCGTCATGGACCGGCTGAACGAGATCTCCGCAAGCCAATGTAGTCCCCGACGGACGCTCGCATCCCGCGATCCACGAATCTCATCGTGGACGATGGATCAGGTCAGGAGGGTGCGAACGACCGCGTCGGCGAGGAGGCGGCCGCGATCGGTGAGCGTGAGGCGGCCGTCGGTGAGTTCGGCGAGGCCGTCCGCGATGACGCGGTTGGCAGCGCGGAGGCCGGAGCGGTCGAGGTCGGCGAGAGGGAGGCCGGTGCGCAGGCGGACGGTGAGCATGACACGTTCGGTGTACCGCTCCTCATCGGTGAGCGACTCCCAACCAGCGGCGGGCAGGCCACCCGCGATCACCCGATCCGCATAGCGCGCAGGATGTTTCACGTTCCACCACCGCGTCCCACCGACGTGACTGTGCGCGCCGGGACCCGCACCGAGCCAGTCACCGCCATCCCAGTAGCCGAGGTTGTGGCGGCAGCGCGCGGCATCGGAGGCGGCCCAGTTGGAAACCTCGTACCAGCTCAGTCCCGCCGCCTCGAGGCGAGTGTCGAGGCGTTCGTACCGGGCGGCGAGCACATCGTCGTCGGGGGCCGGGAGTTCGCCACGACGGACCCGCCGGGCCAGCGCGGTGCCGTCCTCGACGATGAGCGAGTAGGCCGAGACATGGTCGACCCCGGCCGAGAGCACAGCATCGATGCTGGCATCCAGATCAGCATCGGTCTCACCCGGCGTGCCATAGATCAGATCGAGATTGACATGCTCGAACCCAGCAGCACGAGCCTCACGCGCAGCGGCCACGGCGCGGCCGGGAGTATGCGTGCGATCCAGAATCTTCAGCACATGCTGCGCCGCCGACTGCATGCCGAGAGAGATGCGGGTGTACCCAGCCGCACGCAGCCGCTCGAAGAACTCGGGCGAGGTGGATTCCGGATTGGATTCGGTAGTCACCTCCGCCCCCGACGCGAGGCTGAAGTTGTCCCGAATAGCATCGAGCACCCCGGCCAGCCCGTCCCCACCGAGCAGCGACGGCGTCCCACCCCCGACGAAAACCGTCTCCACCGCCGGAGTAGCCGATGGCAGCGCATCGAATTCCTTTGCCGCCGTAGCCAGTTCACCACGCAAGGCTTCGAACCAGGATTGCGGCGACGACGAGCTCCCCAACTCCCCCGCGGTATAGGTGTTGAAGTCGCAATACCCACACCGGGTGGCACAGAACGGCACATGAATGTAGATCCCGAACGCCCCGCCACCGAAGTCACGCAACACCGGCACGAGCGAATCGTCGGTGACGGGGCTGCGATCAGGAGCGGTCGAGTTCACCCCACCAGTGTGACGGCATCAGATTCGCCGACCGCACGCACCCTTCAGCCCCGAGCACCCCACGGACCAGCAGTTTCAATCCCACGTGCCAGAAATCACACAACCACCCCTCCTCGCGCCGGTTCGCCCACCGGCGGTAGGTGATCTAGCATCCTGACCCGGAAAGGGGGTTCCAAATGGGGACACTAAGCATGAATTTGCCTGGGGTGCAGCAGAGTTCACACACCATTCGAAAGATCGGTGCGTTCGCGGGAGCGATCGCTGCCATGGGAACACTCGCGGCCTGCGGCGGAGGCGATGGCGGCGGAACTACACCGAACACGGACAAAGGCCAGATGGAGGCCAATCTACGCGCGGTCATGAGCGCCAAGAGTCCGAGCGACGTGACGGACAAGTTCTGCACCCAGTACAGCGATTTGATCAAGAACATCCCAGCCGAGGTGCTGAGCAACGCTTCTACCGTCCGGCCGAAGGGTGAGCTGACCAAGCTGGAGAAGGTCGAGATCACCGGCGACAAGGCCACCGCGGAAGCCACCGGCAAGAAGGACAGCGGCGGCGACTACAGCGGTCCCGTCACGTTCAAGAACGAGAACGGTCAGTGGAAATACTGCCCTGACCTTGGATTCACAATGCCGACGATGCCGGGCAAGTAGATGCAGCGCACCGGCCGACGAAGACTCTTCATAGCGCTCGGTGTTGTCGCGGTCGCTGCCTTGGTCGTCGGGATCGGCGCATACATGCTGCTAGGACGCAGCCCCAATGCCGTCGATCAGCAAGCCCGCGATGAAGCCTCGATCGAGACCGTGCTCAGAAATGTTCTGAGCGCCGATCAGCCGACCAAGGTGATCGACCTGTACAGCGAGAAGCTACGTGAGCGATTCCGAAATGCGCAGCTGCCCACCACGATAGATCGTTCGGATGCGGGAGAAGTGCTGTATGTCAGCAACTTCCAGATCTCCGGTGATCTGGCCAATGCCGATGTGACACGCAGATATCCGGACTTGATGGAGATCACGACTACCTTCGTACTCGTCCGGGAGGAGGGGAAATGGCGCCTCGCCGAATGAGCGAACAGCGATTGCTGATTCTGGTGGTCGTCACCGCCGTCCTGTGGATCCTTGGACTCGGCGTCAACAGCCAGGCGCAGCCGCCCGCCGTTCCGGATGCGCTACCCGCCCCGTCTTGTTTGACGCTGCCGCAGCGCATGGTCACACACAACAACGTGACCGAGGCACACAACGATCAGGAAGCCGCCCTCGATCACACGAACACCGCGGCAGTCGACCAATTCAACGGTGTGAGTACACAGTTGAATGCCGAGAAAGCAGCTCTCGACCAGGAGAAGACCTCCTGCGCAACCAGCTTTCAACGCCTCGCGAAGAACAATGCCAGCGCGACCGGCGCAGGAAGTACCGCCGCAACGCCAAAGGGACCACGCGGACCTCCTGCCAAGGTCGAACTGATCAACGCACCCATATCCGAGAAGGTCAACGACGACGATTATCTGCGTCGTTACTACGACCGTGCGGGTCCGAACGGGGAGATGCGGCGCCGGAACCCGGGCATGGTGGATGCCAATGGGACCGTAGTTCCGAAGATTCGCATCGCCCCTACCGAAACCGCCAGCGGCCAGCAGGATCCGGCCGCCACCAGGTACATACCGATCGTGACCGGGGCCGACAACGCGATCGCGCCTACATACCGGCTCGATTCCCGGTCCCGTCAATCGGCCTCACTACCAGTGTGGATGGGTGCGAGTGAGCAGATGTCCGCACGGTCGCTGGCGACGGTCGGGGTACAGGCCTGGGACGCGCAGAAGAATCGGGAACTCGACCAGACCGGCACCGTCAGTCCGTCTACGAAAGCCGCTCTGGCACAGGCATTCGTCGCGCAACGCGATAGCGGCGAGGCTGTCGGCCAGTACGCCGGTAAGCAATACATGGACGTGAACTACCCGACCGACAAGTTCGACGTAAAGCCTCTCGGCGACCACGACAACACATCTTCGGGGGCGTTCGACAAGGTGTACGCGGTGACCGATCGGCTGACCCAACGCACGACGATTGTGATTCTCGAGGAGAAGGGGCCGCGAGCAGAACTCGGCGCCAGGGTCGGACTCGACGGGAAGTACTACACGCAGGGGGCCCGCGGCTACTACGACAGCATTGTCGACAACATGGCCAAGAACGGAACCAAAGCCGAGAAAGATTTGGCGGACCAACTGCTACTGACCGACCTCGGCGACATCGAGTATGTTCTCGTTCGCGCCAAGGTTGCGGAGGAGAAGGCCGACGGTGTTACAGACCAAAGGTACGACGGGTACACCAGCATCGCGTTCAACCTGAGAGGTTGACAGTTCTGTGACTGAGACAGTATCGCGGCACACCATTGACAAGTCGGATCTGCAGGATCTTTCGGACAGGTTTGAGAAGTTGCTTGTTCAACTGCTGCCGAAGTTGGCGAGCATGCCGGACAAGCTCGCGCCTCTGATCTCGCGGGCGGAGACTCAGTTCGGCGTGCTCTTGGTGGATGACCCGGACGCCACCAGGTCGGAGACTCGACGTGCGGCCCGACTTTCCGAGCAGCTTGCTACCGGGCTGTTCCGGATTACGAGCAACCATGCCTCCGGTTCGACAGAGTCGGTCGAGTTGCAGTTCGGCGACATCACTTACCGCATTCCATCCGGGCCGAATCACGGTGCGCACCAGGGGAAGTGGCTGTTCGCATTCTGGTGGGCACGGATCGCGCGGGACGATGATGCGGCGGGCATACTGGCGCGGTATCCGACCAGCAGACTGCGTCACACGGGCGATGGCGGTGTGTCCGACGAGTTCAACCATGACTGGGTGGGAATACTGCAGGAAGCGTGGATCGACGGTCCGGCATCGGTCGCGGGCCGTGCGCCAACACTCGACACGACGAGCGGGGTCGGCGCTCAGCGCGTCGTCGATCATCTGCTCCGACCGCCGATGGAGGTGTTCGACGCGATCGCGTCGAATGACGCGAAGGGCTTCAACCGGGAACTCGCCAAGGCGCTCAAGCTCCATCGGAGCTTCTTCGATTCGAAGGAGTGGCACGATGATCCGGCGGGGTTCGTCTCGATTCCACTCCTCGGTCTGGCCTGCTGGGCGTACGACATGGGCCTGCGGATCGATGTCGAATCCGAGTACATTCCAAGGTATTTCATCGAGAACCCGGATTGGATGAGCGATCCGGATCTGGGCCAGGCGGAGTAAGGCCAGGCGCTCCTGCAGCGGCGGCACCCCTACCTCAGCGGTCAAGAGGCTTCGCCGCAAATCCTGAACGCGCGGGGGGACGCGAATCCGGGTACATTCCAGGGGATTTCGGGGAGCCGGGTGGAGGCTCCGGGATGCGGATGGGGATCCGATGGTCGAGGTGCCGCGGCATGCGGTTGATGCCAGGTTGATTCGGGAGGTGGATGCGGGGTCGGTGTCGCCGGTGGTGGCGCGGGCTCGGCTGGAGACTCGGCCGGATGGGCCGAACTTCTCGCGGTCGATGGATGGGACGTTGCTGGCTCGGATGCTGATTTCGGATCCGGGGGCGTTGCGGTCGCGGACCTGGTATTTCGCGCGTGCCACCGAGCAGACGATTACCCGGCGGTTTCGGTCGGGTGGGATCGAATACGGGTTCGACCGGCACGACAAGGTGGCGGGGTGGCGGGCGGCGTTCTGGTGGGCGCTGATCGCGCGGGACTTCGAGGCCGTGGGGGAACTGGCCGATTACCCGATCGAGCGACTACGCGAGTTCGGCGCGGGGGCGTTCGACGAATTCCATTACGACTGGGCGGGGCTGCTGCAACGCGCGTGGCGCTTCGGGCCCAAGACCGCGTACGACGGGGCCTACACCCTCGACACCACCACCCGGGTGGGCACCCAGCAGACCACCGACCTGCTCGTGCGACCCGCCCTCGACGTCTTCGCCCGCCTGGCCGACGGCGACGCCGAGGGCTTCGATTGGCAGCTGACCCAGGCGCTGCGCCTGCATCGCATGTTCTTCGACACCGATACCTGGGCCCACGATCCCGAAGGCGTCTTCTCCCTGCCGCTGCTGGCGTTGACCTGCTGGGCGCGAGACCTCGGTTACCGCACGACCGTCCAGTCCCCGTACCTCCCGGCCGGGTTCATCGACCGCCCCGACTGGCTGCACTCCCCGGAACTCGCCAACGAGTTGAGCCTCCTCGAGTCCGCCCGGACCCGCCTCACCGGATAGCCCGGCGACCGCGATCACACTCCTGATCAACCGACCAATGATCAGAACGTGATTGATCTATGACCCCTGTCACAAATGGAACGATATATCCAGGGGATTTCCCGGAAAACCGGGGAAAATTCGATCCGGCAGTCGGAACGACCCGTCTGACGTGGCACAATAAGCCCCATGACTGGACTTGGAGTACGACTCGTGGCGCGTCGCCATGTCGACTTCAAGCGTGTCTGCAGCGCGAGCTGTCTGCCGGGAAGCCTCCGGTAGATCGGCTCCCCTTTCCCGGAATCCAGCGTAAATCTGACGCTGTAAGAGCCGGTTCTCTGATATCGGAGGCGTGAGTCAGCCCCTCCCGCCTGCCCGCAAGACCCCTCAGGAGCGACCCCCATGACGTCGAGCACCGACGCCACTAGTTCCGGTTCCGCGCCCATCGCGCCACGCCAGCGCACGGCCCGTCCGGTCAAGCGCAAGTCGGAGGGGCAGTGGGCGCTCGGCTACCGCGAGCCGCTCAATGCCAATGAGCAGTCCAAGAAGGACGACAACCCGCTCAACGTGCGCGCGCGGATCGAGAACATCTACTCGAAGCAGGGTTTCGACTCCATCGACAAGAGCGATCTGCGCGGCCGCATGCGCTGGTGGGGTCTCTACACCCAGCGCGAGCAGGGCTACGACGGCACCTTCACCGGTGACGAGAACATCGACATCCTCGAGGCCCGCTACTTCATGATGCGGGTGCGGTGCGACGCCGGCGCGCTCAATGTGAACCAATTGCGGACCCTCGGCGGCATCTCCACCGAGTTCGGCCGCGACACCGCGGACCTGTCCGACCGCGAGAACGTCCAGTACCACTGGATCGAGATCGAGAACGTGCCGGAGATCTGGCGGCGGCTCGAGTCGGTCGGCCTACACACCACCGAGGCCTGCGGCGACTGCCCGCGCGTGGTGCTCGGATCGCCCTTGGCCGGTGAGTCTTTCGGCGAGGTGCTGGATCCGACCCCGGCGATCGACGAGATAGTCAAGCGCTACATCGGCAAGAAGGAATACTCCAACCTGCCGCGCAAGTTCAAGACCGCCATCTCCGGTCAGCAGGACGTGGTGCACGAGATCAACGACGTCGCCTTCATCGGCGTCGTGCACCCGGAACACGGTCCGGGCCTTGACGTCTGGGTCGGCGGCGGGCTGTCCACCAACCCGATGCTGGCGCAGCGCCTGGGCGCGTTCGTGCCGCTGGACGAGGTGCCGGACGTGTGGGAAGCCATCGTCTCGCTCTACCGCGACTACGGCTACCGCCGCCTGCGCACCAAGGCGCGCATCAAGTTCCTGGTCAAGGACTGGGGCATCGAGAAGTTCCGCGAGGTGCTCGAGACCGAGTACCTGAAGCGGAAGCTGATCGACGGCCCCGCGCCGGAGAAGCCGGAACGCCCGATCGACCACATCGGTGTGCAGAAGCTGAAGAACGGGCTGAACGCTATCGGCTTCTCCCCCATCGCCGGTCGCGTCTCGGGCACCATCCTGAGCAAGGTCGCCGATCTGGTGGAAGCCGTCGGCTCCGACCGGATTCGGTTCACCCCCTACCAGAAGCTGATCGTGCTCGATGTGCCCGACGACAAGGTCGAGTGGCTGATCGAGCAGATGCAGCCGCTGGGCCTGCACGGCCGCCCGTCGCACTGGCGGCGGAATCTCCTCGCCTGCAGCGGTATCGAGTTCTGCAAGCTGTCGTTCACCGAGACCCGCAAGCGCTCCCAGGTGCTGGCTCCCGAGCTGGAGACCCGGCTCGCGGACATCAACGCCGACCTGGACGTGCCGATCACGGTGAACATCAACGGCTGCCCGAACTCCTGCGGCCGCTCGCAGATCGCCGACATCGGTTTCAAGGGCCAGTTGGTCGACGACGGTGAAGGGAATCAGATCGAGGGATTCCAGGTTCACCTCGGTGGCAGCCTGGGACTCGACTCCGCCTTCGGCCGGAAGTTGCGCCAGCACAAGGTCACCAGCGACGAGCTGGGCGACTACATCGAGCGCGTCGTGCGCAACTTCATCAAGAACCGTGATGAGGGTGAGCGTTTCGCGCAGTGGGCTGTCCGGGCCGAAGAAGCAGACCTGCGGTAGTTAGGGGAATCAGCAATGACTACAACGAAACTCGCGGAAGCCGAGCTGCGCGCCCTGGTCGAGAAGGGCAATGCCGAGCTCGGCCCGAACGCGACCGCGCAGGAACTGCTGCAGTGGACCGAGGACACCTTCGGCGCGAATTACATTGTGGCGTCCAACATGCAGGACGCGGTGCTGGTGCAGCTGGCCTCCCAGGTGCGCCCGGGCGTGGATGTGCTGTTCCTCGACACCGGCTACCACTTCGCCGAGACCATCGGCACCCGTGACGCGGTCGAGCTGGTGTACGGCGTGAACATCGTCAACGTCGAGCCGGAACACACTGTCGCCGAACAGGATCAGCTGCTGGGCAAGGATCTGTTCGCCCGCGACGCCGCCGAATGCTGCCGCCTGCGCAAGGTGGTCCCCCTCAAGAAGTCCCTCGTCGGATACAACGCCTGGGTGACCGGCATCCGTCGAGTGGAGGCGCCGACTCGCGCCAACGCGCCCCTCATCTCCTATGACGAGGGCTTCGGCCTGGTGAAGATCAATCCGATCGCCGCCTGGTCCGATGACGAGATGGCCTCCTACATCGAGGCCAACGGCATTCTCGTCAATCCCCTTGTGGAAGAGGGCTATCCCTCGATCGGTTGCGCTCCGTGCACGCGGAAGCCGGAACCGGGATCCGACGCGCGATCCGGCCGCTGGGCCGGGCTCGCCAAGACCGAATGCGGGTTGCACGCCTCATGACCTCACTCGAGACTGAATTCGACACCCTGGCCGCGCTCGAATCCGAGTCCATCCACATCTTCCGTGAGGTGGCGGGCGAATTCGAGCGGCCGGTGATCCTCTTCTCCGGCGGCAAGGACTCCACCGTCCTGCTGCACCTGGCGATCAAGGCCTTCTGGCCCGCGCCGCTGCCGTTCGCGCTGCTGCACGTGGACACCGGGCACAACCTGCCCGAGGTGCTCGAGTTCCGCGACAAGGTGGTCGAGAAGTACGGGCTGCGTTTGCATGTCGCGTCGGTGGAGGATTACCTCGCCGACGGCCGGTTGCAGGAGCGCCCGGACGGCATCCGCAACCCCTTGCAGACGGTGCCGCTGCTGGACGCCATCAACGACAACCGCTTCGACGCGGTCTTCGGTGGCGGCCGCCGCGACGAGGAACGCTCGCGCGCCAAGGAGCGGATCTTCTCGCTGCGCGATGCCTTCGGGCGCTGGGATCCCAAGCGGCAGCGGCCGGAGCTGTGGAACCTGTACAACGGCCGCCACGCTCCGGGCGAGCACGTGCGCGTGTTCCCCATCTCCAACTGGACCGAACTCGACATCTGGCGCTACATCGCGCGGGAGGACGTCGAACTGGCCTCCATCTACTACGCCCACGAGCGCCCGGTGTACCTGCGCGACGGCATGTGGATGACCCCCGGCACCTGGGGCGGCCCGGCCGAAGGTGAGGAGCTGCTGACCAAGTCGGTGCGCTACCGCACCGTCGGTGACGGATCCACCACCGGCGCAATCATTTCCGAGGCGGCCGACAACGAGGCGATCCTCGCCGAGGTCGCCGCGTCCCGCCTCACCGAACGTGGCGCGACCCGAGGTGACGACCGCGTCTCCGAAGCCGCCATGGAAGACCGCAAGCGAGAGGGTTACTTCTGATGTCCGACCTATTGAGACTGGCCACCGCCGGATCGGTCGACGACGGCAAGTCCACCCTGGTCGGACGACTGCTGTACGACACGAAATCCGTGCTCGCGGACCAGATCGACGCCGTCACCCGCGCGTCGGTCGACAAGGGTCTGTCGACGCCGGACCTGTCGCTGCTGGTGGACGGCCTGCGCGCCGAGCGCGAGCAGGGCATCACCATCGACGTGGCGTACCGCTACTTCGCCACGCCCAAGCGGTCTTTCGTGCTCGCCGACACCCCGGGGCACGTCCAGTACACCCGCAACACGGTGTCGGGCGCGTCCACCGCGCAGCTGGTGATCCTGCTCGTGGACGCCCGCAAGGGTGTCATCGAGCAGACCCGCCGCCACGCCGCCGTCATGGCGCTGCTGGGTGTGCCGAAGCTGGTGCTGGCCGTGAACAAGATCGACCTGGTCGATGATCCGGCGGGCGTCTTCGAGCGCATCACCGCCGAATTCGCCGAGCTCACCACGAAACTCGGCTGGTCGGCCGCCGACGTGCAGGAGATCCCGGTCTCCGCGCTGCACGGCGACAATGTCGCGTCGCGTTCGGAGAACACCCCGTACTACAGCGGGCCCTCGCTCATCGAGCACCTCGAGTCGGTGCCGGTGGACGCGGACACGCACGGCCGCCACCAGGTGGGTCTGCGGTTCCCGGTGCAGTACGTGATCCGGCCGCGCACCGCCGACTACCCGGACTACCGCGGTTACGCGGGACAGGTCGCGGCGGGCGTGGTGTCGAAGGGTGACGAGGTCGTGGTGCTGCCGTCGGGCACCCGCACCACCGTCGAGCGCATCGACACTCCCAACGGTGAATTGGCTTCCGCGCAGCCGGGTCGCAGCGTCACGCTGATCCTGGCCGACGATGTCGACGTCTCCCGTGGCGATGTCATCGCCGCCGCCAAGGGCGCGCCCGAGCCGATCGACTCCTTCGACGCCACCGTGTGCTGGCTCGGCGACAAGCCGCTGCGTCCGGGCGCGCGCCTGCTGCTCAAGCACGGCACCCGCACCACGCAGGCCATCGTCGGCGCGCTCATCGAGCGGTTCGACGAGCAGCACCTGTCGGCGGACCCGAACCCGGAATCGCTGTCGCTCAACGACATCGGCCGCATCTCGGTGCGCGTGGCCGACGCCATCGTGGCCGACGACTACAGCGTCAACCGCCACACCGGCTCGTTCCTGCTGATCGATCCGGCGGGCGGCAACACCCTCGCGGCGGGCCTGGTCGGCGACGCGCTGACCGCGGTCGAGGTCGGCACCGAGACCGAGTTCGGCTCGGAAGTCGGGGTCTGAGATGAATCCGCCCGGCAACGGCGCAGTTCCGGCCGTCCTGCCGGGCGGCGCCTACCGCCTGCCCGCCTCGGCGCTGACCAGCCCCTCCGGGCTCGTCGCGCCGCAGGCGCGCTCGGAGGCACCCGCGCTCATCGCGGTGGCGCACGGTAGTCGCGATCCGCGCTCGGCCGCCACCATGCGGGCGGTGGTCGACCGCATCGCGGCCCAACGCCCGGATCTCGATGTGCGACTGGCATTTCTGGACCTGAGCACACCCTCGGTCGATCAGGTGGTGGATGCCGTTGCCGCGGCCGGACATTCCCACGCGATCGTGGTTCCCCTGCTGCTGGGCAGCGCCTTCCACGCACGGGTCGACCTGCCCGCGCTGCTCGAGGAAGCCCGCGCCCGCCACCCCCGCCTGCGCCTGACCCAGGCGGACGTCCTCGGCCCCGACCCGCACCTGATCATCGCCCTGCGCGATCGCATTGTGGACGCTCTCCACAACGCCGACGCCCCACGCGGCACCGGGATGTCGAACAGCATGGCGGGCGTGCCGCGATTGGGGATCGCGGTTGCCGCGGTCGGCTCCTCGTCCGCCGCCGCCAACGCGCGCACCGGGGATGTGACCCGGCTCCTCACCGCACTGACGGGCTGGGACACCGAAATCTGTTTCGCCACTACCGATCCCACGCTCGACAAGGCGTTCGCCCGCCTGCGCTCCCGCGGCGCGGAACGCATCCTCGTCGCGCCGTGGTTCCTCGCCCCGGGCTTGCTCACCGACCGCCTGCGCAGCGCGCTCCCGCACGTCACGCACGCCGACACCCTCGGCGCGCACCCGCTGCTGGCGGAGGTCGCACTGGATCGCTACGCCACCGCGGCGCTGCCACTGGAACTCTCGGCCTGACAAGCCCTCGGGCCTAGCTCATCTCGCAGCCCAGCGACCGCCAAACAACCTGCGGTTCTCGGCATCTCAGTTACCTCCTTCCGAGGGTTCGCGCCGCAGCGCCAGGAACGCGCACACGCCCGCCAGCGCCAACTCCCCGACGGCACCGGCGACAGCTTGGGTGAAGTCCGCGCCGGGGCGGGCGGTGGTCAGGTCGAACCACGCGTCGAGCAGGGCGACGGTCGCGGTCGCGGTGGCCGCGATGCGGACCAGTTCACTGCCGCGACTGACGTAGACGGCGGTGAGCAGGCAGCCGATGGTCAGTAGGAAGTCGAGGCCGATCCAGGCGAGCGCCCAGTTCTGTACGCGGGTCTCGCTGGGCAGGGTGGCGGCCAGCAGCACGGTCCACGGGACGAGGAATACGGCGGAACCGCCGAGGGTCCACGTAACCCATTGCCGCACGCCGAGATTCGAGCGCCGCATCAAGGGATTTGTTGGCATATCGCCACGGTACGATCGCAAAGAAATTTCTGCAAACATTTCTCTGCAAAGAGATCTCTGCTAAGGTCCTCCCATGGCGAATCGAGCCGTCGACGACATGACCAGCGCGGAACGCACCGCGCTCTACCGGACGCTGGCCCACCCGCTGCGGTCCCGCATCCTCCAGCAGCTCGGCACGCAGAGCGAGGTGAACTCCACGACGCTCGCCGAACTCCTGGGCGAGAGCACCGGAACCACCAGCTATCACCTCCGCAAACTCGCGGAACTGCGGCTCATCGAGGAGGTCCCCGAGAAGTCTCGGGGTCGTGAACGGTGGTGGCGCGCACTACCGTTCAGCCACACCACTCCGGACCCGGCCACCATGGAGCCCGCCGAGTACTCCGCGGCCGAGCATCTCGCGCAGCTGAAGATCGGCCGGGATGTCGAACGCCTGATGCGCGCGAGCAAGGAATGGACCGGTCCGGACGGCTGGGCGCAGGTACAGCGGCACGGCTGCTTCATGACCGCCGAGCAGCTTCACGCGTTCATGGACGAGTACCGGGAGTTGGTCGCCAGGCACAGCTACGCCGTCATCGCCGACGCGCCCCCGGAAGCGCGGCCGATGGCGGTGCGGCTCTTCGCGGTTCCCGAGGACACCGAGTAGCGCACCGTTCGATCCGCGTCAGGGGTCACTCGGCGTTCGGGTTCGGGTAGTCCGGCAGTGGATACTCGCTCTGCTTGCCGATCACACGGGTCAGCAGGGCACGGAGCGGATACAGGGGCCGGGAAGCCAGCACTTGGAAGGCGGTGTTCAAAACGGCTACACCGCGGCGGGTTTCGGGGTGGCGTAGGCGGACCGAGGTTTCGGTGCCCTTCTGGATCTCGGCGACCAGGGGGCGCAGGAGTTCCTCGTAGCGGTCGAAGGCGCGGGTGAGATCGGTTGGGGTGGAGGCGATCTCACCGGCGAGCAGGTAGGCGCCGATGATCGCGAGGGCGGTGCCCATGCCGGTCATGGGTGAGCCGCAGTAGGCGGCGTCGCCGAGTAGGACGACGCGGCCCTTGGACCAGTGCGGCATGCGGATGCGGGCCACCTCGTCGAAATAGAAGTCGGGTGCGTCGGACATGGCGTTCACGATGTCGGGCAGCACCCAGCTGTGCTCGCTCAATCGCTCGCGGATCAGCGCCTGCTGCGCGTCGGTGTCGCCGCGCAATGCGTCGTCGACGGGGACACGGGTGGAGATGATGGCCATCGAGGTCGCCGGGCTCGGATCGGGACGCAGCGCGACCATGCTGCCGGGAATGGAATGAACACCGACCCAACCGGTTTCGAGCGTGGTGCCCGGCGGGGTGGGGATGGTGAAGAAGCCGATATACGCGCCGAGGTATTCGGCGAACTGCGCGCGGGGGCCGAAAACCTTCTCCCGCAGCGCGGAATTGAGGCCGTCCGCGCCGATCACCAGGTCGAAGTCGGCAACGACGCCGGAGGCGAGGCGGACCCGCACCGCCTCGGCGTTCTCGTCGAGGTCGTCGACCCACTCGCCGTAGCGGTAGTCGAGTGTCCCGGATTCGGCTGGGAGCGCCTCGATTTCGTCGAGCAGAACCTGATTGAGATCGCCCCGGGTGATCTCGATGTCGGCGACCAAACCCTCACCACCGAACATGTCGGCGGGCAGGCGAGCGCGGGTGCGGCCCCGGTCGTCGATGAACACCATGCCGCGCTCGTCGAGCTGCCGCTTGCGGATGCCGGGCAGCAACCCCATCCGCTCGGCCACCTTACGGCTGGGGCCGCGCAGGTCGACGGCCTGCCCGCCGGGACGCGGGGCAGGTGCGCGTTCGACGACAGTGGTGTCGATGCCCGCGCGCAACAGCAGCAGCGCGACCGCGTTGCCCGCGATGCCGCCCCCGCAGACCAGCACGCGAATCGGTCGAGACATGGTGAACCTCCCCGTGTGACGCCATGGATCACCTCAGTTTTCAGCAGCGTTCCCGGCGCAACAAACCAATTTCCGTCACACCCGGGGTGGCGGACGCGGCGCGCGGGTCGGCTAGGGGCCGGGTTCCGGTATGGGGAGGTAGGGGATGAGGGAGTGGGCGAGGTTGGTGATGGTGAGCGATTGCAGCCAGACCCGGCCGGGGCCGGTGAGGGCCGCCAGGAACAGGCCGTCGCCGCCGAAGAGCAGGTTGCGGACGCCGCGGATCATGGTGATGTCGAAATCGACCGAGGCGTCGAACAATCCGACATGGCCGGGATGCACGCGCAGGGTCTCGCCGCGGGCGAGGTCGTAGGTGATGACCTCGCCGGACAGCTCGACCCACGCATAGCCGTCACCGGAGAGCCGTTGCAGGGTGAAGCCGGAGCCACCGAAGATGCCCGCGCCCAGGCGGCGCTGAAAGCTCAGAGCGACCCGGACATCGCCTGCGGCACACAGGAATCCGTGCCGGTGCACCAGGTACTCGCGCCCCTTCTCGACCTGCACGGGCAAGATCTGGCCGGGCAGTTTGGCGGCGAAGCTGACGCGGCCGGGCACCCGGTGCGCGCTGTACTCGGTCATGAACAGGCCCGCGCCCGCCATGGCACGGCGGACCGCGCCGAAGACGCCACCGGCCGCGCCGCGCGTGGACGTGCTGAGCCGGATCGAGTCGGTCATCCACGACAGTTGCCCGGCCTCGGCGAACAGGTTGTCCCCGGGTTCGAGCGCGACCTCGAGGACCGGCATGACGGTTCCGCGGATTCTGGCGTCCATCGGGTTCTCCCCTCCCACACCTCAACAGCTCTCGTCCAGTGTGCCTCGCGGCGGGGCGCGGGGTGAGCCGATCCTGGACGGCCAGGGTCGCCCGATACGCTGGGCGGATGATCAAGGCTGCGGTGTTCGACGTGGGTGAGACGCTGATCGACGAGACGCGCATCTGGAGCCGGTGGGCCGATCGGCTCGGCGTGCCGCGCTTCGCGTTTCTCGGCGTCATCGGGGGGATGGCGGCCACCGGGCGGCCGCTCACCGACGCCTTCAAGCTGGTGCGGCCGGGCATCGACGTGGAGGCCGAGCAGATCGCGTGGGCGGCCGAGGAACCCGACAGCCTGCGCGTCAACTTCGACGGGGACGATCTGTATCCGGATGTGCGCCGGGCGCTGGGGGAACTGCGGCGGCGCGGGATCACCGTGATCATCGCGGGAAATCAACCGCCGCAGGCCAAGTCGGCGCTCGAACGGATGGCGCTGCCGGTGGACGCGGTCTATACCTCGGCCGAATGGGGGCTGGAGAAGCCGGATCCGAAGTTCTTCACGCGGGTCGCGGAGGTGGCGGGTGTCGCGCCCGCGGAGATCTGCTACATCGGTGATCGGGTCGACAACGATGTGCTGCCGGTGCTGGCGGCGGGGATGCGGCCGGTGCTGATCCGGCGCGGGCCCTGGGGCTATCTGACCTCCGAGCTTCCGGACGCGGCTCGGGCGACGGTCATCGACGGACTCGACGAGCTGCCGGAGCTGCTGGCGCCCGCCTGATCCGGGTTAGATGACATATCAAGCGTGACGGCCGTTTTCCGCCAGCGACCGGGTTTCCCGCGGCGTTGACTATGACATGTCAACGAAATCAGCTCTACCGCAAGGGGAATGCAGTCATGGATGCTCGGTTCGAGAACAAGGTCGTCCTGATCACCGGCGCCACCTCGGGAGTCGGCGCGGCCGTGGCCCGGCGGATCGCGGCCGAGGGCGGGGCCGTGGTGCTCGGAGCCCGCGGCAAGGAGGCCGGAGACCGGATGGCCGAGGAGATCCGCGGCGCGGGCGGGCGGGCGCTGTTCGTGCCCACCGACGTCACCGTCGAGAGTGACGTGGAACGGTTGACCGGGGCGGCCGTCACCGAATTCGGGCGGCTGGACGCGGCTTTCAACAACGCGGGCGCGGTCAACTCGTTCGGACCCGTCCAAGACATCGACGCCGACGGGTGGCAGGCCGACCTCGAATTGAATCTGACCGCCGTCTATTACGGTCTGCGCCACCAGGTTCCGGCGCTGGCCGCGACCGGCGGCGGGGCCATCCTCAACAATGCCTCCAACCTGGGCGTGGTCGGCATGGCGCAGGTCGCGCCGTACGTGGCCGCCAAACACGGTGTGGTGGGCCTGACCCGGGCCGTCGCGCTGGAGGCGGCCGAGCAGTCGATCCGGGTCAACGCCCTGGTCTCCGGAGCGGTGGACACCCCCGCCTTCCGCAACTCGATGGGCGCGACCCCGGAGGGCGAGGCCGCCATCGCCGCCCTGCACCCGCTGGGCCGCATCTCCCGCCCCGACGAGATCGCCGCCTTCTGCGCCTACCTGCTCAGCGACGAGGCGAGCTTCATCACCGGCGCGGCACTCGCCATCGACGGCGGCTTCACCGCCCGCTGACAACCTCGCGACTGGCCCACCCCGCGCCCGGGCACTGGGAAACACGGGGTGGGCCGGTCACTTTCGACGACGGGCGGAGCGGGGTTTGCAGGTCCCCTGCCCGCCCGTCGCCGGTCCGTGCGAGCGCGCCGCTACCGGACGCACTCGATTCCGGGGACGAGGTGGGGCGGGGTGGTCAGGCCCGCCACCCACCTACGTCGCCGTGGGGAGAGGGCAGATGGTGGGACGCCACCGCCTCGTCTCCCCCGCAACCCGCACCGGCGTGTGGGACATCACGCCCGGCCCGGGGAAAGTCGAAAAGTCTTCGCGCACAAGGCGCAGGCGCGACCGGCTCACCGTCATCCCGATACAACCGACCACCGAGAATCAGCGCCGCCAACACCGGCACCTCGGAATTCCCTGCCCCGAACGGCAGCGAAGACGCCTGCCACCACCGAGCACCGCCCGCCGCACCACACACCCCTCCGTACTCGGCAAACCGGTCGCCATCAGAGTCGACAACCACGTCACTGCCGCTCCTTGCGAGCACATCGTCGCCGTATCCGCCGCACCACGGGCCGGTGGATCGCAAGTCATGGTCGTCTCCGGACCGCGCGAGACGATGCCCCGCAGCTCGCACAGGGCGATGGGATGCGCAGTAGCCCATGGGATTACTTGTCGCCACCGTCAGCACCTCCCCCGTTGCCGCCGTAAGTGTGGCCGCCACCGGGCTCTGCGGACCAGTTGCTAGACCGTACGGCAAGGCTGCGGGCAGACCGCATGAGCCGATTGCCACCGCGGCGTGTGAGCCGGTGAGATTGGCAGTAACCCATGGGATTACTTGTGGCCACCGCCGCCACCTCCCCCACCGCCGCCGGCGTGGCCACCACCGCCCATGCCTCCGCCACCACCCATGCCCCCGCCACCCCTACCGCCACCGCCCATGCCGCCACCGGCACCGCCCATGCCGCTGCCGCCGCCCGTTCC
>NZ_JBSGBY010000070.1:0-20747 GCF_053601505.1 Nocardia sp. NPDC004722 | reverse complement strand
AGCAGTGGAACCAGCCGCAGCTGACCCCGGTCAAGAAAAAGAAGACCGGCTTGATCATCGGCCTCGTGATCGGCGCGCTGGTGATCCTCGGTGGCGCCGGCGCGGGTCTGACCTGGCTGTTGAGCAAGGACCAGCTCGACAACAGCGCGGTGCAGTCCGGCGTGCAGAAGGTGCTCAAGGACTCCTACGGCATCGACGACGTGCAGAACGTGAGCTGCCCGTCGGGGCAGAAGGTGCAGGTGGACAAGACCTTCGACTGCACCCTCAAGGTGGGTGGCGAGAACAAGAAGGTCACCATCAAGATCACCAAGGATGACGGCACCTACGAGGTCGGCCGCCCCAGCTAGTTTCCCGGGGACACGATTTCGGGCAAAAGCGTTGGGCCCGGCCGCGATTGGATGATCGCGGCCGGGCCCTTGCCTTTGCTGGGGGTTGGCTGGATGGCGCGGGCGAGTACAGTGGGCGGAAATCGTCGGGGCTGATCGTGATCGGGGAGTGTCATGAACGTGACTGTCCGTACCGTGGGCTGGGGCGCGACCGTGCTCGCGGTGGCGAGCGCGGCCCTGGCGTCCGCACCGTTCGCCGGTGCCGAGGGAACCTCGCCGGTGGTCAACGACTGCATCAACGGCCGCACCGAGGTCCAGCCCGACAGCATGGTGCTGGCCTGCGGGGACGGCGGCCTCAGCGTCCGCGATATCACCTGGAGCAGTTGGGGACCCGACACCGCCGAGGGCGACGGCACCGAGTATCGGCGGGTCTGCGAACCCAGTTGCGCCGCCGGGCATCTGGCCACCGTGAGCACGCACATCACGTTGCGCGCGCTGCGGGACGGCTATTTCACCGAGGCCGCCATCACCGATCCGGCCGGTAAACCCGAAACCTGGCCGGTCGGACCGCTACAGCATTGATCAGCGCTTGGCCATCGCGGTGATGAGCCGTTTGACCGGGCTCTCGGCGTTGTAGGCGAGGGCCAGCGCCGCCAGCCGGTCCGGGTCCGCGGGGACCGAGGGGAGCAGATCCGCGCGCGAGTATTCGACCTCGGCGTCCTGCACCACCCGGACCACCGGGGCGGCGGCCTTCAGATAGTCGTCGGCGGCAACGAGTTTCGCGCGCACACCCTTGGCCAGATCGGAATCCGGATCGGCCGCCGCGGCGCGCAGCGCCTCCACCGAACCGAACTTGGAGATGAGCTGGGCGGCGGACTTGTCGCCGATGCCCGCGACGCCGGGCAGGCCGTCGGAGGCGTCCCCGCGCAGCGTCGCCATGTCGGCGTACGCCGGGCCCGCATTCTCCACCGGCACACCGTATTTCGCCGACACCTCGGCGGGACCCCACAGCTCGGCCTTGGACAGGCCGCGGCCCACGTAGAAGACGCGAACCGGGGGAGCCGGGGTATCGCGCACCAGTTGCAGCAGGTCGCGGTCGCCGCTGACCACGATCACCTCGTCGTCGGCCTCCCGGGTGGCCAGCGTCCCGATGACATCGTCGGCCTCGAGCCCCTCGGCCCCGGCGGTCGCGATCCCGGCCGCCTCGAGGACCTGCGTGATCAGATCGACCTGCGGCGTCAACGTGTCCGGCACCTCCTCGGCCTCCACCCCGTCGACCACCGCACCGCTCTCGGCGACTCGGTGCGCCTTGTAGGAGGGCAGCAGGTCCACCCGGAACTGTGGCCGCCAATCCAGATCCAGGCACACCACCAACCGGCTCGGCGCATGCTGCTTGACCAGGGCCGCAACCATATCGGTGAATCCGCGCAGCGCATTCACCGGTTGCCCGTCGGGCGCGGTGATCTTCTCCGGGATCGCATAGAACGCCCGGAACCACAGACTCGCCCCATCCAGCAGCAACAGCGGACCGGCGGCAGGATTGCTCATAGCGCCCGACCCTACCGGCCCCGACCGACACCTTGGCGCATCCCGGCGGAGGGTAACGTCGGGTGGCATGAGCTCTCATGACGAGTCACGGTTCGCGGCGGAGGTCTACGGGGCGCGGTTGGAGCGCGCGGCGGAGTTGACGCGCAATGCCCACCTGGATGCGCTGCTCATTACTCCGGGACCTGACCTGCAGTTCTTACTCGGATCGCGGGCGCAGTCGTTCGAGCGGCTGACCTGCCTGGTGATCCCGGCGAGCGGGGAGACGCCGTCGGTGGTGATCCCGAAGATGGAGCTGGCCTCGTTGCGGGCGTCGGCGGCCGGGGAGCTCGGGTTGGCGATCGTGGACTGGGTGGACGGGGTGGACCCGTACCGCCTCGTGCGCGGGGTGCTCAATGCCGGTGCGCGCGTGGCGGTCACCGATGTGATGCCCGCGCTGCACCTGCTGCCGATCGCGGATCAGTTCGGCTCCCTGCCGGTTTCGGCGACCCCGCTGCTGCGGGAACTGCGAATGGTGAAGGACCCCAGCGAGATCGAGGCGCTGCGGCGCGCGGGCGCGGCCATCGACCGGGTGCACGCCCGCATGGGTGAGTTCCTGCGTCCCGGCCGCACCGAGGCCGAGGTGGGCGCGGATATCGCGGCCGCCATCGTCGAGGAGGGCCACCTCGAGGCCGATTTCGTGATCGTGGGCAGCGGCCCGCACGGCGCGGACCCGCACCACCTGGTGTCGGAGCGGGTGATCGAGGCCGGTGATGTGGTGGTCATCGACATCGGCGGCCCCGTTGAGCCCGGCTACTTCTCCGACTCCACCCGCACCTATGTCCTGGGCGAACCCGACGAGGAGGTGGCGGCTCAGTTCGCGGAACTCGAGCGGGCGCAGGCTGCCGCGGTCGCCGCGGTCAAGCCCGGCGTCACCGCCGAATCCATCGACGCCGCCGCCCGCGACGTGCTGACCGCCGCCGGGCTGGGCGACTATTTCGTGCATCGCACCGGTCACGGCATCGGGCTGTCGGTGCACGAGGAGCCCTACGTCGTGTCCGGCAATGATCTGGTGTTGCAGCCGGGTATGGCGTTCAGCATCGAGCCGGGCATCTACTTCCCGGGGAACTGGGGCGCCCGCATCGAGGACATCGTGGTGGTCACCGAGGACGGCTGCGAGTCGATGAACACCCGCCCGCACGGGCTCACGCGCCTGGGCTGAACCACGGATGGGAGCGACGCGGCCGTCAGGCGGTCGCGTCGAATTCCGCGGTGTAGCGCCAGAAGTCGCGCAGGGTCGAGTCCGGGATCGGGCTGTCCGCGCCGACCTGGGTGAGCAGAATGGCGACGGTACCGGTCGAGGGCACCAGGTGCGCGGAGGTGCCCGTGCCGCCGACCCAGCCGTAGCGGCCGAGGATGTTCCACGGGTCGCGCCGCGCGATATCCACCGCGGCACCGAAGCCCCAGCCCTGGCCTTCCAGGAACAGATCGCCGTGCGCGCGCAGCGCGGGGGTGGTGTGGTCGGTGGTCATGAGTCGGACGGAGTTGGCGCACAGCAGTTTTCGCCCGTCCGGGGCGGCGCCGTCGGCGAGCAGCAGGCGGGCGAAGCGCAGCCAGTCGCCCGCCGTGCCCGCCAGGCCGCCGTTGCCGAGCGGGAAGGCGGGCAGGGTGGCCCACTGCCCGTCCGGGGCGTCGGCGAGTTCGAGGCCGGTCTCGGTGCGCCGGTAGTAGCTGGTGAAGCGGTCGCGTGCGGCCTCGGGCACGGTGAAACCGGTGTCGGACATGCCGAGTGGCTCGAAGACCCGCTCGGCCAGGAAATCGGGCAGGCTGTGCCCGGACGCGCGCACGATCAGCGCGCCCTGCAGCGCCGAGCAGGTGTCGTAGAGCCACGCGGTACCCGGCTGCGCCACCATCGGCACCGCGGCGAGTTCGGCCAGCCACTCGTTCATGGCCGGATAGCTTTGGACCTCACGGCCGTCGCGCTGCACGGGGAACAGCGCCTGGATGGCGGGCAGTTCGAAATCCGATGCCCAGCCGTACCCGGCCTGCGAACTGAGCAGATCGAACACGGTGATCGGTCGGTGTGCGGGCACCACCTCGTCGATCGGCGCGCCCGGGCTGCGCACCACCATCGGATGCGCGAGTTCCGGCAGCCACGGCGCGATCGGATCGTGCAGCCCCAGCACCCCGTCCTCGATGAGCATCAGCACCGCCGCGGCCGTAACGGGTTTGGTGATCGACGCCCACCGGAACACCGAATCCGCGGCCATCGGCACCGTGCCACCCGCATGCGCCAGCCCGACCGCGGCCAACTCCACCCGCTCGCCACGGGCCACCAACCCCACGGCACCTGGCACGCCGCCGTCATCTACGTGCGCCTGCAACATTTCTCGAAGCGTGGACATGGCTCAACCTTCCCTCGTCTGCACTCGGGAGAAGTGACGTTCCAGGTACCGCAAAATCATCGGTCCGACGCCGACCCACGGACCGGCGCTCGACCGGTAGGTCAGTGATCGGTGGCGGGGGCTTCGGTCTTGAAGACGCTGCTGGCGAGGACACGTCGGACCTCGATGGCGATGACGACGCGGGTCGGGTTGACCCGGGGCTGGCGGTAGCGGGCGGCGTAGCGGTCGACGGCGTCGGCGACGGCGTCGGGCTCGTCCAGGACGGTGGCCGGGCCCTCGAGGGTGATCCAACGCGGGCCCTCGACCTGGCTGACCGCCGCGTAGCCGGAGCGCCGCACATTGTTGACCTTGACGGAACCGTCGTTGGTGATGATCCGGGCGATCCCGGCCTCGGCATCCCAGGTGAAGCCGACGGCGACCACGTGCGGGGTGCCGTCGGCGCGCAGGGTGGTGAGGGTGGCGAGGTGCCGTTCGGTGACGAAGTCGGCGGCGGCGGGGGACAGTTCGGGGCGGGCGGCGGTGCTGGTCATGCTTCGACGCTAGCAATCGCCGATCGGGCGTGCCGGTAGGCGGGGGCCGGGTGGCACACTGTGGGCCATGGGTTTCGGATCGCGGGACGTCGACAAGGGCGTCGTGCTCGTGCTGGGTGGGCGCAGTGAGATCGGGTTGGAAGTGGCGCGGCGGCTCTCGCCCGGCCGCGAGGTGATTCTGGCGGCGCGCCGCAGCGATCAGCTACAGGAGCAGGCCAAGGAGCTATTGATCGCCGAGGCGGCGGCGGTGCACTGCGTGGAGTTCGACGCCGACGACATGGACGGACACCAGGCGCTGCTGGAGAAGGTGATCGCCGACCACGGCCGCATCGGGGTCGCGGTGGTGGCGTTCGGGATTCTGGGCGATCAGGCGCGCGCCGAACAGGATCCGGCACACGCGGTGGAGATCGTGACCACCGATTTCGTCGCGCAGGTGAGCGTGCTCACCAGCCTCGCGAACCTGTTGCGGGAGCAGGGCGACGGCCAGATCGTGGTGTTCAGTTCCATCGCGGGCGTGCGGGTGCGCCGCGCCAACTATGTGTACGGGTCGGCCAAGGCGGGCCTGGACGGTTTCGCCTCCGGGTTGCAGATGGCCTTGTCCGGCACCGGAGTTCACCTGCTGATGGTGCGGTCGGGCTTCGTGATCGGGCGGATGACGGCGGGCATGAAGCCCGCGATCATGTCCAGCACCCCGGACTCGGTCGCCGACGCGGTGGTGTCGGGGTTGTACCGGCGGGCCCGGAATGTGGATGTGCCGCGCCGGATCCGGCTGCTGTTCACCGCTATGCGCTTCACGCCGTACGCGCTGTGGCGGCGGGCGCGCCGATGACCGTGGACCCGGGCCCCGGCTTCGATCCGCACCGGCCGCTGGCGGTCGTCGGCCTCGGCGCGGACGGCTGGGACGGCCTGGGCGCCCCGGCGCGACGAGAGATTGCGGCGTGCGCGGTATTGCTCGGTTCGGCACGGCAATTGGCGTTGATCCCGACCTCGGAGGCGCACGGCGAACGGGTGGCGTGGCCCTCGCCGCTGATCCCCGCGCTACCGGGACTGCTGCGCCGCTACGCCGGGCAGCGGGTGGCGGTGCTGGCCAGCGGTGACCCGATGTTCTTCGGTATCGGCGTGACATTGACGAAACTGCTGGGCGCGCCGTCGTTGCGCGTGTTCCCGCAGGTGTCGTCGGTGTCGCTGGCCTGCGCGCGCCTGGGCTGGGCGCTCAACGAGACGCCGGTGGTGAGTGCCGTGGGGCGGCCAGTGGAGACGCTGCTGCCGGAGTTGTCCGACGGCCGCCGGGTGCTGGTGCTCAGCTCCGACGAGCACACCCCGGCGCAGGTGGTGGATCTGCTGGTGCGCAATGGTTTCGGCGATTCCGGCGTTACCGTGCTGGAGCAGCTGGGCGGCGTCGGCGAGCGGATCGTCGACGGCACGGCGGCAGGGTGGGATCGCCTGCTCGGCGATCCCCTCAATATCGTCGCCGTCGATTGCGTCGCCGATCCGGCCGCGCCGCGCCTGACCCGCATTCCCGGACTGCCCGACGAGATATACGGCGGCGACGGCCAATTGACCAAGGCCGAGGTGCGCGCGCTGACCCTGTCGGCGCTCGCCCCCGCCCCCGGCGAACTGCTGTGGGATGTCGGCGGCGGTTCGGGCACCATCGCCATCGAATGGTGCCGCACCCATCCGTCGTGCCGCGCGGTCACCTTCGAACGGATGGACAGCCGCCGCAAGCAGATTGCCGCCAACGCGGCGGCGCTCGGCGTGCCTGGGGTCCAGGTACACGGCGCGGCCCCGGAGGCGTTCGCGGAAACGGCGACGCCGGATGCGATCTTCCTCGGCGGCGGGCTCACCCAGGACGGCATGTTCGAGGCCTGCTGGGACCGCCTGCGCCCCGGCGGCCGATTGGTGGCCGCCGCGGTGACGGCGGAATCCGAGGCGTTGCTGTTGCGCCTCGCCGAGCGGCACGGCGGCGCGTTGCGGCGCGCGCAGATCTATCGCGCCGAGCCGCTGGGCGGCTTCACCGCCTGGCGGCCACACCTGCCGGTCGCTCAGTGGTCGGTGGTGAAACCGGTAGCGGCGCAGGCTGATTCGCCACGGCGCTAGATCGGCGGCAGTGCGAGCGGTCCGGGTTCGAACACGGTGACCAGCACGATCAGATTGCCGTAGGGCGCCGAGCCGTTGGCCAGCCGATGCGCCATGCGCGCCAGCGAGGTGCGCCAGCGGTATTTGGCCTCGAGTTCGGCCTGCACGCGGGGCACGAAGGTGCCCTCGCTGATCAGGCGCGCCTGGCCCTGCAACTGCCGCGAACCCACCGCCGGATTGCCCCGCCAGTCACCGGTCTGCACCAGCACCCGGCCGTCCTGGGCGAGCTGTTCGGCCTCCGCGGAGTAGGACGAGGTGCGGAAGGCCAGCCCGTTCTCGCCGATCGGAACGACCAGCCGGGGCACGGTGACGAGTTGGCGCGGTCCGACGGCTCTGGTCACGAGCACGGTCTTCGCCTCCTGCCACACCGCGGCCGGGCCCGTGTACTGCCGGGGTGCCGGGGCGGGAACGGCGTCGCGCGCGAACTGGGTGCGGGCGGCGGCCGGGTCGATCATCAGGTCTGTCATCGCCTTCGATCCTTTCGTGCGAAATCCAACGGGATCGGTGCCGGGCACGCAGCGAACCGTGAGGTCTGCCCTTTCCCGCGACGGTTGCCGCGTATTCGCTACCGGGCGGAGCGACCCCTGTCACTGTGTGCCCGCCCACGACGGTGGCGCAAGCGCGACACACATGGCGGCCCATTGAGTTTCGCCACACAGGCGTCGTCGGCCACCTTGCCCCAACACTTCTCGATCGGCCGGAGCCGATCTCCTTCGATACTCCAGAGATTCGTGGACTCCGGCAACGATGCTGGTCAGCGGCTCGCATTCGACGTTGCCGGGAGATCGCTCGCCTCGCCGACACGGCCGGGGCGACGCGAACGGGTCTGGAACACGGCTGGTTGACCTGTCGGCGGCCGGTTTCGCCTAGGCTGACCCACGTGAGTGCTGCCGCGTCGCGAACGATTGCTTTGCCGCACTGCCGGGTGAGTTACGCCGAGCACGGTGCGCAGGACGGAATGCCGGTGCTGTACTGCCACGGCGTTCCCGGAACCCATTTGGAGGGAGAGGCTTTCGACGAAGCCGGGACGGCCGCCGGGGTGCGGATCATCGCCGTGGACCGGCCGGGGATGGCGCAATCCTCGCTACCGGCGGGGGA
The DNA here is from genome assembly GCF_053601505.1 of Nocardia sp. NPDC004722. Taxonomy (NCBI): domain Bacteria; kingdom Bacillati; phylum Actinomycetota; class Actinomycetes; order Mycobacteriales; family Nocardiaceae; genus Nocardia; species Nocardia sp. NPDC004722. Next base: position 12,728 of record NZ_JBSGBY010000070.1, on the reverse strand, counting down.
GCGGGTGGCCGACTGGGTGACCACGGTCGCCGCGCTGGCCGATCGGCTGGACCTGGACCGCTTCGGCGTCATCGGGGTCAGTGGCGGCGGCCCGTACGCGCTGGCCATCGCCGCGGGCCTGCCGGACCGGGTGTCGGGTGTCGCGCTGGTGTCCGCGCCCGCCCCGGTGGAGGTGCAATCCGACGCGGCGGACCTGGATCCCGTGGCCCGCAAGCGCCGGCGTGGATTGAACGTGCTGCGCCGGGTGCCGTTCCTGGTGCATCCGATGGCCGTCGAGATGTCGATGGTGATCCGCCGCCACAAGGGCGTGGCCGGGCTGGTCGCGCAGATGGCGGCCGTCGACCGCGTCCGGGTCGAGGGTGACGCGGAGCTGACCGCGAAACTGGAGGCCAACCTGCGCAGCAGTTTCGAGCAGGGCAGCCGCGGCTTCGCCACCGATATCCGGCTGGTGTTCACCCGTGACTGGGGTTTCAGCCTCGCCGAGGTGAGCGCGCCCGTGCAGATCTGGCACGGCGATGCCGACGGCAACGTGCCCGCCGACGACGCCCGCAGCCTCGCGGCGGCCCTGCCGCACAGCCGCACGCACATCGTGGCGGGCGCGGGCCATCTGCTGTTCGTCGACCGCGCCGCGGACATCCTGTCCTCGCTCGGCACCCTCGGAGCCTGACCCGCTACCCTCGAAGCTCGACGGAATGGGAGGCGTCGCAATGCGTTTGGTGATCGTAGGACCCAACGGCTCCGGCAAGGGCACCCAGGCCGAGCTGTTGAAGAAGGAACTGGGCATCGCGCACATCTCCACGGGCGAGATGCTGCGGGCCGCGGTCGCGGCCGGAACGCCGCTGGGCCGCGAGGCCGAACCGTTGCTGGCCGCGGGCGCCCTGGTGCCCGACGAACTCGTGCTGAAGATGCTCGATGCGCGGCTCGCCGAGCCCGATACCGCCCGCGGCTTCCTGCTCGACGGGTATCCGCGCACGCTCGCCCAGGCCGAGGCCCTGGACGTCCTGCTCGCCACCGAACGCACGATCGATCACGTGATCGAGCTGGCGGTCGCCGACGAGGTGATCCTCGAACGCTGTGCCGCGCGCTTCGCCGTCGAACAGCGCCCCGACGACGATCCGGAGGTGGTGCGGTCGCGATTGGCGTTGTACCGCACCAACATTCCGCCCATCATCGCGCGGTACCGCGAACGCGGCCTCGTCACCACGGTCGACGGCTCCGGCGCGGTGGACGTGATCTTCGGGCGAATCCTGGCGGCGGTGCAGGAGTAGCCGAAACGGCTGTGGCTCAGGCGGTTTCGCGCAGCGTTGTCAACACCGCGGCGATGGCCGGATCGGTGGCCGCGATCTCGTCGAGCGCGGCGGTGAGCGTCTCGTCGTAGGTGGCGCGCGCCTGCTGATAGCGCGTGCGCCCCGCGCCGGTGATCACCGTGTACACCCCGCGCTTGTCGTCCGGGCACAGATCGCGATAGGTGAACTCGGCGGCATTGAGCCGCCCGACGAGCCGGGTGACCGAGCTCTGATTGAGCCCGAGCTTGTCGGCAAGTTCCTGCATGCGCAGTTCGTCGTTGTCGGCCTGATCGAGGAAGCTCAGCGCCCGATACTCCGAGAGCCCGAGCCCGTGGCGGCGCTGCAGCGCGGTCGAGAGCCGGTTCTCGACGTGGGCGTGCACGAGCAGCATGCGATTCCACGCGGTGGCGTCGGCGCTGACGTTCGTGGCTTCGACCTGCGATGACATATCTGATCACTCCTCGACCCGGGCGGGCTGCCGCACGGTCTGCGCGAACGGCCTTGACACAAGCTTACTTGTACATGCATGCTTTTGCTCGTAAGAAGTACTTGCACATACATACAACTACTGAGGGACTGATACCCATGGCCTGGGTCTACCTGCTCATCGCGTCCGTCTTCGAGATCGTCTTCGCCCTGGCGACCAACGCCACCCACGGCTTCACCGTGCTGGGCCCCTCGCTATTGACCGCCGCCGCGGCGTCGGGCGGCATCTTCTTCCTCAGCCTGGCGCTGAAATCGCTGGATGTCGGTGTCGGATACACGGTCTGGACCGGCATCGGCTCGGTCGGCACCGTGATCTTCGGGTCGCTGGTGTTCCACGAGGCGATGACGCCCGCCAAGGCGCTGGCCTTCGTCCTGATCATCGGGGGAGTGCTCGGGCTCAAGATCGCCGACAAACTCGCCGCCGCGCCCGCCCCGGTTGCCGAACCCGCCGCGTCCAACGCCTGATATCCGCCGCATCCGAACAGTTTTCGAGGAGTTCTGTCATGTCCTGGGTCTACCTGCTGATCGCCATCGTCTTCGAGATCGCCTTCGCGCTGGGCACCAATGCCACGCAGGGTTTCACTCGCCTGTGGCCGTCGGTCTTCACCCTGCTCGCCGCCGCGGGCGGCATCTTCACCCTGAGCCTGGCGCTGCGCACGCTGGATGTCGGTGTCGGATACACCATCTGGACCGGGATCGGCTCGATCGGCACCGTCGTGCTGGGCGCGCTGATCTACAAAGAGAAGATCACCCTGCCCAAGGTGCTGGCCTTCGGTTCGATCATCGCCGGAGCCCTGGTGCTGCGCCTGGCCGCGGGAGCCTGAGACCGGATCCCGGAAAGCCGCCGCCGGACGAAAAGTCCGGCGGTGGCGCTGGTTTGGTGTCGGTGATAACGTCCAGACATATGTCCAGCTATGTGTCTCCAAAGGTGTGTGCCGCATGAGGATTCAGGTCGATCGGGATCTGTGCCAGGGGCACGCGGTGTGTCAGGCGGAAGCGCCCGAGGTGTTCAGCGTCCCCAAGCGCGGCCAGGTCGAGATCCTCGATCCGGAACCGGGCCCGCAGGCCCGCGCCGAGGTGCTGGCGGCCGTGAAGTACTGCCCGACGCAGGCGCTTTCGGTCTCCGACGGCGAGGTTTGACTCCCACGACCCTTGTCCCGGACTCCGATCCGCAGTAATGTCCGGACACGTGTCCATGAACGTCTGGACGCAGTGCGGAGAGGATCTTTCAATGGCGCTGGTCAAGCCGCAGCGGGTGTCCGGGGGAGCGGTCGAGCACGGGCATCTCGAGGAGTTCCGGACCGATCCGATCGCGCTCATGCGGCGGGTGCGCGCGGAGTGTGGGGATGTCGGTTCCTTCGAACTGGCCGGCCGCAATGTCATTCTGCTGACCGGCTCCGAGGCCAACGAGTTCTTCTTCCGGGCCGCCGACGAGGAGCTCGATCAGGCGGCGGCGTACCCGTTCATGAAGCCGATCTTCGGTGAGGGCGTGGTGTTCGACGCCCCGCCCGAGCGGCGCAAGGAGATGCTGCACAATCAGGCGCTGCGCGCCGACCACATGCGCGGGCACGCCGCGACCATCGCGCACGAGGTCGATCGGATGCTGGCCGGGTGGTCGGACTCCGGCGAGATCGATCTGCTCGAATTCTTCGCGGAGCTGACCATTTACACCTCGTCGGCCTGCCTGATCGGGCGGAAGTTCCGCGATGAGCTGGACGGTCGCTTCGCGCATCTGTATCACGAGCTCGAGCAGGGCACCGACGCGCTGGCCTATGTCGACCCGTACGCGCCGATCGAGAGTTTCCGCCGTCGCGACGAGGCGCGGGTGCAGCTCGTCGAGCTGGTGCAGTCGATCATGGATGGGCGCGAGGCGAATCCGCCGTCGGGCAAGGATGAACGCGACATGCTCGATGTGCTGATCTCGATCAAGGACGAGCACGGGGTGCCGAGGTTCTCGGCGAGTGAGATCACCGGCATCTTCATCTCGATGATGTTCGCCGGGCATCACACCACCTCGGGCACCGCGGCCTGGTCGATCATCGAATTGCTGCGGCACCCGGAGGTGCTGGCCTCGGTGGTCGCCGAACTCGACGAATTGTATTCCGACGGTGCGGAAGTCAGTCATCACGCGCTGCGGCAGATTCCTCGGCTCGAGGCCGTGCTGAAGGAGGCGCTGCGACTGCATCCGCCGTTGATCATCCTCATGCGCATCGCCCGCGACGAGTTCGAGGTGTGCGGGCATCGGATCGAGCCCGGCGACATGGTGGCCGCGACCCCGGCGGTGTCCAATCGCCTGCCCGAGGACTTCCCGGACCCGGATGCCTTCGATCCGGGCCGCTACCTGGATCCGCGCCAGGAGGATCTGACCAATCGCTGGACGTGGATCCCGTTCGGGGCCGGTCGGCATCGCTGTGTGGGCGCGGCGTTCGCGCTCATGCAGCTCAAGGCGATTTTCTCGATTCTGTTGCGGGACTGGGAGTTCGAGCTCGCGCAGCCGTCGGAGACCTATCGCAACGATCACTCCAAGATGGTCGTGCAGTTGCAGCAGCCCTGCCGCGTGCGCTACCGCCGACGCCGGTGAATCCGCCCGCGGGTACCATTACCAAGCAATTGCTTGGTTTGGTTGGGAGATGCTGTGATCGATGACTTCCGGAAACGGGACGGCGCCGCACTGGTCGCGGGCGGCAGCGGTGGAATCGGCGCCGCGATCGTGCGCCTGCTGGCGGAGCGGGGCAGCGAGATCGGCTTCACCTATCGCGCGAACCGGGACGCGGCCGAGGCGCTGACGAAAGAGGTTGTCCAGCAGGGGCGTTCGTGCGAGTCCCGGGCGGTGGATCTCACCGACGCCGACGCGGTCGCCGAGGCCGTCGCCGGGTTCGAGCAGCGCTTCGGCGGTCTGCACACCGTCGTCTACGCCGCCGGGCCGCACGTGCCGATGGTCCACCTCAGCACCGTGTCACCGCAGCAGTACCGCGACCAGTTGAACGCCGACGCCGCGGCGTTCTTCAACCTCATGCACGCGACCCTGCCGTTGCTGCGCCGCTCGCGCGGTGCCGTGGTCGCGGTGACCACCGCGGCCACCCGGCGCTTCCCGGTACGCGACGGTCTGTCCAGCGGAACGAAGGGTGCCGTCGAAGCGGTGGCTCGCGCGCTCGCTGTCGAGGAGGGCCGCTTCGGAGTCCGCGTCAACTGCGTAGGTCCGGGCATGCTCACCGACGGCATGGCAGATCGCCTGATCACCTCCGGCGAACTCGATGAGAACGCTCTGGACGTGGCGCGTCGCAATATCCCTTTGCGCCGCTTCGGCACCGCGACCGATATCGCCGAAGCCGTCGCGTTCCTCGCCTCCGACCGTGCCGGTTTCATCTCCGGTCAGGCCCTCGACATCGACGGCGGCTATACCGCCTGAAACCACCCGCGCCGCGTCACAGCGGCGGGGAGATGGGGAACGTCACCGGGACCGCGACCGGGGCGCGGTGGAAAGCGCTGGGCTGCCAGGCCAATTCGTTCAGGGGGACCGACAGCTTGATGTCGGGGAGCGCGTCGAGCAGCTGTTCGAGCGCTTCGCGGACGATGATCGCGGCGACCGACTGAGCCGGGCAGGCGTGCGCGCCGATGCCCCACGCGAGGTGCGAGCGGTTGCCGGTGCGGTCGCCGCCGACCGCGGGATCGTTGTTGCACGCGGTGATGGCGATCAGGACCGGCTGGTCGGCAGGTAGCCAGCCATTGGCGATGACCTGCGGATGCTGCGGGAAGCGGGGGCAGCCGGTGGCCATCGGCGGATCGCTGAAGAGCACCTCGTCGATCGCGTCGCGCAATTGCAGCGAGCCGGTGAGCAGGCCCTCGTGGAAGTAGTTGTCCGAGGCCATCAGCACCAGGGCGTTGACGATGAGGTTCCAGGTCGGTTCCGCGCCCATGGCGTAGAGCTTGGCCACCTGCTCCACGATCACCGCGTCCTCGAAGTTCGCCGGATGGTCGATGAGCGCGGAGATGACGTGCCGTCCGGGGTGCGTGCGGGCGGCCGCGACGGCCTCGGCCAGCACCGCCTGGAAGCGCCGATCGGCCAGGTCGGAGGTGTCGGCGTCGGCGGTCTCGGTCAGATCCGCCAGCGCGGCACCGGCTTTCACGGCCAGCGGCGCGGGCAGGCCGATCAGCTCGTCGAGCACCTTCAGGGTGAGCGGCCGGGCGAACTGGGCCAGCAGATCGGCCTGCCCCGTCTCGCAGAAGCTGTTGATCAGCGGTATCGCGGCGGCTTCGACCGCGCCGCGCAGCCGGTACTGGTCGATGCTCGCCATGGCGGCCACGTAGGCGGCGCGGTGGGTGGTGTGGGAGCCGCTGGGCCCCCATTCCATCAACGGCAGCACCGGACACTGTTCTCCGACGGTGTGCTGCCAGGCGTGCGGGTCGGCCGGAAAGTGATCGGGGTCGGCGAGGATCCGCAGGGCTTCCCGGTATCCGAGCACCAGCATCGCGGGGACGCCGTCGGCCAGTTCGACCGGCGCCACTGGGCCGTGTAGGCGGCGTAGCTCGTCGAATGCGCGACGCGGGTCGGCGGCGAACTCCGGTGTGTGAAGTTTCACGACGCGAACAACTTCAACCTGCAACTCCGATGAGCCGGTGGAACGTGAGCAGTGAGAAACTCTCGAAACCAGCACTTTTCGAGCTATCCGTGATTGGCACCGGAGGGCCTTCCAAGCAGCTGGAGCCGTGACGCAAAAGATCTTCGTTGCTGCCGGGATGCGACCACACTGTCCGCTCCCGGCATCCGGGCGGACGGGATCCGCAGCGAGGTCGGGCTGCGGCGATCCTGTCGGTCCGGGCGTGCAGAGCCTAGCAACACCCGTTCGCGGGTGGCATGTCAAACATGCTCCGCAGTAACAGGTTTCAATCTCGAGAGCACGATACGCGCAGTCATCGTGGCGCGCAGCCGAGTGTCGGGGTGTGACCGATACGAGTGCCTATACGGGCCACGTCGATGCGCGGCAGCGGTTGCTGATCATTAGTCCAGGTGGTGGGCCCAATCGGCCGCAGTGTGTCGAGAGCTGTTCACTCGCTGTGGAAGTCGCACGGCGCAAATTCAAGACGAGTGTGTCACACGATGTTTCGTGTCCCGTTCTTGACACCGCAACACTGTGGCTCCCTTCACGTGGTGGCGGCGCGGCCCTCAGAAGGGGGACAGCGCAGGCGGGAAGGCCACCGGCAGATTCGCCAGCGACCGGTGGAAAGGCCCCGGCCGCCAGGTGAGTTGCTCGGCCGGGCAGCCCAGCCGCAGCTCCGGCAGCAGGTCGAAGAGCTGATCGATGGCGTTCTGCGCGACCGAGTACGCGACATCCTGCGCCGGGCAGGCGTGCGGGCCGGTGCCCCAGGCCAGGTGCGGGTTGTTACCGGTATAGCGGCCGACCATGGCCGGATCGTTGTTGCAGGCCGCCATGCTGGTGACGACCGGCTGGTCGGCGGGCAGCCACACCTTGTCGACCATCGTCGGCCGCGACGGATAGGTGATGCCGAAGTTCGCCAGCGGGGGATCGGTGAACAGCAACTCGTTCAAGGCATCCCGGGTGGTCAGCGCGGCGGCGCCGGAGTAGCGCTCGTCGGTGAGCATGAGCAGCAGCGTATTCGCGATCAGGTTGGTCAGCGGTTCGATGCCCGCGCAGTAGATCATGCCCAGTTGATGAACGAGTTCCTCGTCGCTGAGATTCGCGGCGTGCGTGACCAAGTGGGTGGTGACGTCGTCGCCGGGCACCCGCTGCTTGAGGGCGACCAGTTCGCCGAGCGCGGACACGAACAGCGCATTGCCCTCCACGGCCGAGTTGTCCTCGATCATCATCGTCGTGCCCCCCGCGATCCGATGACCGATATCGTCCGGGCTGCCGACCATGTAGTTGAGGTAGGCGAAGGTGATCGGAAAAGCGTACTGGCTGATCAGATCCGCTTCACCGTCGAAGCAGAAGGTGTTGATCTGCGCGGTGGCGATCTCCTCGATGGTGGCGTCCACCTGATACAGGTTGATCGCGTCGATGCTGTCGACACTGGCCTTGCGGTAGCGCGCGTGCTCGCGGCCCGCGCTGCGCAGGGCGTTGGGCCGGTACCGCAGCATCGGCAGGATGGGACAGTCGGCCGGAATGTCCTTCTCCCAGTTGCGCGGATCCGCGGGGAAGCGTTCGGGATCATTGTTGATCTGCACCGCCGCGCGATATCCGATGACCAGGGTCGCGGGAATGCCGGGTGAAAGCTCCACCGGTGCCAGCGATCCGAACCGCCGACGCATCTCGGCGTAGCAGGCGTGCGGGTCGGCGGCGAACTCGGGAACGTAGAGCGGGATCGGATCGCTGGTGATGGCTGACTGATTGCCGGGCGGGGACGGTGGTGACGTTGTCAACGACGGGACTCCAGGGACGGAACGGGGTTGTGGCGCCGGCTGTGACCGAACCGAACAGGCTCCATGCTCGCAGACACTACACAGGATCGCCGGGCCGCTTCTGCGAGGCGAGATACACAGTGCGCGAGGCAAATTCACGCGCTTGCCGGGCGGCGCGCCCGCCCGCTCCGGCGCGGGGTCCTGCCGTCGCCTGCCCGCTTGCGTACGGTGGGTAACCGTGCGAACTCCGGTGACACTGGCCGACGAACGCGTCGGCGTGAACGACGCGGTCGCCGCGGCGGTGACCCGCTCGGTGGGGTCGATGCCCGCGCTCTACCTGGTGCTGGTGGCGTTCACCGGATACATGGCGTTGGGCACGTGGTGGGGTCCGCTGCATCGGTTCGACCCGTATCCGTTTCCGTTCCTGCTGTTTCTGAACAATGTCGCGCAATTGGTGCTGTGCCTGACCATCCTGGTCGGGCAGCGGGTGCTGAGTGCGGCGGCCGACCGGCGGTCGGTGCAGACCTACGAGAACACCGAGGCGATCTTCCGTCAGGTGGCCGACCTGCAAGCGCATCTGGACCGGCAGGATCGGGTGCTGAGCCGCGGTCTGAGTCTGCTCGAGACCAGTCCGCATCCGTGGATCGAGCAGCACCGGGTGCAGCACCCGCCGCAGGCGGCCGACCAGGCGGTCAGTCTCAACGACCGGATCGCGGCCTGGCTGACCACCCGGCTGGGCAGCGTGTGGGCGTTCTATCTGGCCGCCGCCACCCAGGTGGCCTGGATTCTGCTGGCGGTGGCCGGGATTCAGCATTTCGACCCGTACCCGTTCTTGTTCATGTCGTTCCTGTCCTCGCTGGCGCAGCTGGTGTTCATGATCGTGATCATGGTCGGCCAGGATGTGCTGGGCCGCGCCGGTGACCGCCGCTCCGAGCAGACCTTCCTCGACGCCCAGGCGGTGCTGCACGAATGCCTGCGGATGAAAGTGCGCCTGACCGCGCAGGATCGGGTCCTCGACAGCCTCACCGGCTATGTCACCGGACAGGTCACCGAGCAGCTGGCCCAGGCCATGCACGACACCAGTGAGCGGGTGGCCCATCAGGTCCGCGTGCACGAGGCCATGACCACCGGCTCCGCTCCCGCCGACGCCGACCGGCTGCGCGACTGGGACGAGCTGCCCCACCAGGCCCGGGAGAAGCATCGGGTCCAGGCCCGCCGCATCGGCGAGAACCTCGCCGCCATCGGCTGTTTCATGGTGCCGGTGTTCGATCCGGTCGCGGACCTGGCGTTCGACGACGCGGAGGTGCGGTCGCTGGCCCGACTGGAATACGACCGGTGGATGGCGGACAAGATCGCCGCCCGGCAGGCGGATTCACCGGGGTCCTGTGATGACGCTACGCCGTTGCCGTGGGACGAACTGCCGGACGCCGCGCGGGTCCGGCACTTGCAGGCGGCCCGCCACATCCCGGTCATGGTGACCCGCGCGGGTTTTCAGGTCCTGCGCGGGGCGTGAGACCTACCCGGCGTCGCTGTCGCGCGAGGCGTGCGCCACGGCGGCCTGGTGGACCGCCGCGGCCGCGCTCTCGGACGCCGCGGTGACCGGGCCGCCGGACATGGTGTACCACTCGCCGACATCCTGGTGCCGCACGGTGACCAGCGCGCTTTTATCCGCATCGGACCAAAATGTCCGAATTGTCACCTCGCCGGACAGGATTCCCGCTTCTTCGGTGCCGATCCCCGCGGGGCCCGTGGTGACGTCGCTGGTCCAATCGAGACTCGCCATGTGCAAAATCGCCTTGCTCTCGGAACTGTGAACTCCGCGCGAAAGTGTACGCGCGGAGCTATTTCGCGAGTGGTGAAACCCGGTGAGAAGGGACCGATTCCGCGATGACTGGGGGACCATTCGGTATTTGGAGATGGAAATACTCTGGGGCGTTCGTCAACACGCCCGGTGGAAGTAGCCCGCGGAGCCGGGCTGCACCAGCTTGCGGTCTCGAATGACCGTGGAGGCCACGCGATCCGGCCGGGCGCAGACGGCGTCGAGGGACGTGGGCAGGTTGTCGGTGTACTCGATGTCGATGACGAATCGCCCGTAAACCGCTGTGTAGCTGTCGCATTCCTGGAAACGCAGGCATTCCTCGGCGACGACGAAATCGAAACCGGCCTGCCGCCTGCCTGTTTCGCCGAGCTCGGCCGAATTCTTCTGCCCGACAGACAGACCGGCGGCGTGCGCAGACTTCGCGAGGGCGCTCGCCAGCCGAATATTGTCGGCGGCGGTGAGCGCGCCGTGCGACCGGGTGTAGGAATCGAGGTTGTCGAATTCCACCGCGGTGAAACCCTTCCGGGCGCAGGTGGTGATGACCGCGGTGAGAATATCGGCGAGGCGGGCGCGCTTCACCGACGTGGAGGTGTCGAGAATCAGTTCGTCGGGCCAATTCTCGTCGACGAGCGGACGACCCTCACCATCGGACAGGATGAGGTCGGGGCGGTCGCGCAACCACGCTTCCCGTTCTCCGGGCTGAGTCTGGAAGCCGTTGACGTAACAGATGTTGTAAAGGCCCGCGGCGGGTGTCGCCGTACTGTCGCGGGTGACGATCGCCGTACCCGCCGGCGGCGGGTACGGCCCACCCAGTTGATAGTCGACCGCACCGCCCGCCGGGAAGCCCGGCGGCCCGAGGGGCGTCGGTGACGTCGAACATCCAGCGGCGATCAACGCCGCGGCAACCGCCGGCAACAGCGAGCGCGCGGACCGCCGAGTCTTCGTGGGGTGCTGATCGTTCACTCGCACAGTCTGTTCGCCCCTGTATGAGCGAACGATGAGGTGCGCGGCGACCGAGCCTCCTCCAGCTATCGCGTGGCAATTGTGTTGGGGGACAGAAAAAAAGCTTCGAATAGCTATTGCCTACCGGCTGTGAGCCACTGCATACTCTCCAATCAACACGAGTTGATTGGATTCCAGAATGGTGACGCGGCGCGATGTGGCGCAGCTGGCGGGCACGTCAGAGGCCATGGTGAGCTATGTGCTCAACGATGGGCCGAGGGGAGTGGCGCCCGCGACCCGGGCCCGGATTCTCGCGGCCATCGAGGAACTCGGATACCGGCCCAATGCGGTGGCGCGGTCGTTGAAGACCTCCCGGACGATGACGCTGGGGCTGGTGGTTCCGGACAACTCGAACCCCTTCTTCGCCGAACTGGCCAGGGCCGTCGAGGATGTCGCGTTCGAGGCCGGGTACTCGCTGCTGCTCGGCAATGCCATGGACGACGACGCCCGCGAGTCGACCTACATTCGCACCCTGATCGACCGGCAGGTGGACGGGTTGATCGTGGCCCCCGCGCACGGGGCCAGCAGCTGGATCGCCGAACTGTCGGGGACGACGGTGCCGCGGTTGATTCTCGACCGCGAACTCGAACTGCCCGGCGCCACGCATGTGCTCGTCGACAACGAGGGCGGCGCGTATCAGGCCACCAAACATCTACTCTCGCACGGGCTTACCCGGATCGGCTGCATCGCGGGCCTGGACGGCATCCATCCGACCGTGGACCGGGTGGCGGGATGGCGGCGCGCGCTCACCGAGGCGGGGCGGATCCCGGCGGAGGAGATGGTGGTGCACACCGCGTTCGGCCGGGCCGAAGGGTATCGCACGGGCCGCGCGCTGCTGCTGGGCCCGGATCGCCCGGAGGCGCTGTTCGTCACGAGTGACGAGCAGGCGCTCGGCGTGCTGCGCGCCGCCGCCGAGGTCGGGCTGCGCATTCCGGAGGATCTCGCGATCTGCGCCTTCGACGGTATCGAGGGCAGCGCCTACACGGTGCCCGCGCTCACCACGATGCGCCAGCCCTTCGAGAGCCTGGGGCGTTCGGCGGTGGAATGGCTGCTGGCCAAGATCGCCGATCGGGAATTGGCGCCCAGCCGCATCGTGCACGAGACCACGCTGGTCGCGCGCGGATCGTGCGGTTGCCCCGACCCGCTCGGCGGCGATTCGACCATCCAGGACCGCCCTGCCGTTGAGGACCGAGGTGCCGTTGAGGATCGCGATGCGTGAGCCGGATGTCGTCGTGGTCGGCAGTGCGAATATGGATCTGACCGTGCGGGTTTCGGGTCTGCCCAGGCCCGGGGAAACCGTCTCCGGCGCGGCCCTCGAACGTGGTGCGGGCGGCAAAGGCGCCAATCAGGCCGTCGCGGCCCGCAGGCTGGGCGCGCGAACCACCTTGATCGGCCGCGTCGGCGGCGACGAGTTCGGCGCGGCCCTGCGCCGATCGCTGCGCACCGCCGGGGTCGACGATTCGGGGCTGGACAGCGTCGCCACGGCCACCGGCTGCGCGCTGGTGATCGTCGATGAACACGGCGAGAACATGATCACGCTCGCGCCCGGGGCGAACGGCACCCTGCGGCCGGCCGACCTCGACCGGCATGCCGCGCGCATCGGATCGGCGGATGTGCTGCTGCTGCAACTGGAAGTGCCGCTCGCGACCGCGCTCGCCGCCGCCCGGCTGGCCCGCTCGGCGGGCGTGCTCGTGGTGCTCAATGCCGCGCCGTTGCCTCGGCAGCGGGGGACCGAACTGCGTGAATTGCCCAACCGGTCGGTGTCTGCTGCTCGTCG